>DAIOTI010000181.1:0-3994 GCA_036752105.1 Ilumatobacteraceae bacterium
CAAGTACGTCATCTCGATGGGAAGCTGCGCGAACTTCGGGGGTCCGTATTGGGACAGCTACTCCGTCACAAAGGGTGTCGATCAGATCATTCCCGTCGACGTCTATGTGCCAGGTTGTCCGCCACGTCCTGAAGCTCTTCTAGAAGGTGTCGTGATGTTGCAACAGCGCATCAAGAACGAAGACATGGGTGCGCGTTGGCGTGGTGAAGGCACCCAATTGATGGCGAAAGATCCTTCGACGCGCGTCGATGGGGAGAGCGCCGAACGGGGAGGTGTTCCCGTTGTCAGCCACTGACACCGACTCGCCCTTGGTGGTCGATGATGCACGCAACGCAGTCGTTGCCCGCTTTTCGTCTGTGCTCGGAGATGCGGTCGTTGATTCGTTCGTGAAGCCAGGTGACGACGTGTGGATTCGCGTTCGTGCCGACTCTTGGCGTCGCGCCGGAGAGGTAGCACGTGAATTGGGATTTGCGTATTTCGATTTTCTCTCAGCAATCGACTGGATGCCGTCTCCCTTCGGACGTGGTGAAGATGACCCGACCGAGCCAGCACCCGAACGTGACATGACTATTCGTCAGGGATACGCCGGTGGTGAAACACGTATGCAAGTTCTTGCACGTGTCGTCGACCCGACGACATCACTCGGCGTCAACCTGAAGGTCGATGTCGCCGATGATGCACCCGTCATCGACAGTTGGGTGTCTGTGTATGCCGGTGCGAATTGGCATGAACGTGAAGCGTGGGAGATGTTCGGTATCCGTTTCGCAGGTCATCCTGATCTGCGAAACATGTACTTGCCCACCGACTTTGAAGGCCATCCACTTCGTAAGGACTTTCCGTTGCTTGCTCGCATCGTGAAACCTTGGCCTGGAATTGTCGATGTCGAACCGATGCCCGGTGGCGGGTCAGACGACGAGGCTGGTGAATAGATGACGATGCTCACTGACAGGCAGCAGTTGTCCTACATCGCTGCACAAGCAGCAGATGCACGGGTGAATCTCGAGCTTGAAACCGAGGGCATGACGCTCAACATCGGGCCACAACACCCCGCAACTCATGGAACCTTGCGCATCATCGCTCGACTTGACGGTGAACAAGTGGTGTGGGCAGAGCCGTCGTGTGGCTACATGCACCGCGGCTACGAAAAACTCACAGAGGTTCGCACGTTTCCGCAGGTCACAGCGCTGGTCAACCGCATCGACTGGCTGGGCAGTTTCGCAAACGAAGTACCGTTCATTCTCGCCGCCGAAAAACTGATGGGCATCGAGGCACCGGCCCGTGCTCAACACATTCGCACCATCTTGTTCGAACTTTCCAGAATCGCGAACGTGTCGCTGTTTCTCGGTGACCTTGGTGTGCAGTTGGGCGCCATCACTCCAGTGTTCATGGCATTCCGTGACCGCGAGTACGTGTTGAACCTCATCGAAGGTGCGACAGGTGGCCGCTTCCACCCGAACTTCGACCGCATCGGCGGCTTGAAAGACGATTTGCCAGCTGGCTGGATCGACGAGACACGCACTGTCATGAAAAAGTTGCGACGTTTCTGCGATGAAATCGAAGACTTGCTCTTTGGCAACGAGATCTTCCAATCACGTACTCGAGGCATCGGTGTCATTCCGCGTGACGTCGCGATGCAATACGGCTTGTCAGGCGCCAACTTGCGCGCATCCGGAGTCGACTGGGACTTACGCCGTGATCAATCACTTCCGATGGCTTGGAACAAAGCCGATTGGAAAGTGTGGACGCACAACGACGGTGATTCGTTCGCTCGTTGTTGGGTGCGCCTGCAAGAAGTGCGCGAGTCCACCAAGATCGTCGACCAACTCATCGAGACCATTCCTGCCGGCCCGGTGATGACAAAGGTGCCGCGCATCATCAAGGTGCCAGAAGGCGAAGCATGGGTGGCAACCGAGAATCCACTAGGTGAGATGGGCTACTACGTGGTGTCGAAAGGTGATCTTGGGCCATTCCGCGTGAAGATCCGTAGTGCGTCGTTCAACAACATGTCCATCACGCCGTGGTTGTTGAAGGGCGTCTATGTGCCAGACATCATCACGATTCTTGCGTCGTTGTATTTCATTCTCGGAGACATTGATCGCTGATGTCGATGGTGTCCGTACTCGCTGTCGATCTGCCTTATTGGGCACAGTCGTTGTTGCGCGTTCTCGGTGGCTTGGTGGCCGTGCTGTTACCCGCCGGAACCATCGTGTACGTGTTCCTCTTCAAGATGATGTCGTTCATGCAGAGCCGCCTTGGTCCGATGGAAGCCGGTCCTTACGGATCGATGCAGTTGTTCGCCGAGGTCGGTAAGTGGCTGCAGAAGGAAGACATCTACCCTGAGCGAGCTGACAAGTTCATCTTCAAGCTGGCGCCACTCATCGTTCTTGCGAGCACGTTCTTGCTCGTAGCCGTCGTTCCTTTCGGACCCGATGCGTGGTTCACCAATTTCGAAGCAGGAATCTTCTACGCCCTGGCCGTGTCATCGGTTTCGGTGCTCGGCATTCTCATCGCCGGGTGGGCCAGTGCCAACAAGTATTCGTTGCTCGGTGGTCTGCGCGCTGCCGGTCAGTTGATTGCCTATGAACTTCCGATGGTGCTTGCTGTCATCGGTGTCGTCATCCAAGCCGGCTCGATGAACTTGCAAGACATCGTTCTTTCCCAGAACGCCGGCTCCATTTTCGGATGGGACGGTCTCGGCAATCCCTATGTGCTGACACAGTTCGTCGGTTTTGTGGTGTTCATGATCGCAGTGCAAGCCGAACTCACCCAGGCTCCATTCGACATGCCGATTGCCGAGTCGGAACTCGTCTCCGGTTACATGACCGAGTATTCCGGCTTCCGCTTCCTCATCTTCTTCATCGGTGAATTCGCCACAGCAGGTGTGTTCGCGATGATCGCGTCGATTCTGTTCCTCGGCGGTTGGGGAGTGCCGTTCGCATGGTTCGGCTGGACCGACATGGACTCAGTCGACAATTGGATGAACATCGTCGGACCACTCATTCTCTTCACGAAGATGATGCTGGTCGTGTTCGTGGTCATGTGGGTGCGTTTCAGCTATCCACGTTTCCGCGAGGACCAACTCCAGCGTTTCGCTTGGAAAGTTCTGATTCCGATCTCGCTCGTCAACATCATGGTGACAGCAATCTTGAAGGTGGCCTTCTGATGCCCAAGATCCCCGGATTGTTCAAAGGCCTCGGCGTCACGCTGGGCACTATGTCGCGCACTGTCACTGAAGGTGCGAACACCGTGCAATATCCGCACGAGAAAGAGACCCCGCCGATTCGTGCGCGTGGTGTGATCGCGCTGCATGAAGGCAACTGCACCTCGTGCATGTTGTGTGCACGTTCATGTCCTGACTGGTGCATCTATATCGAAGGTCACAAGGAACTTGCTCCGCCACGCCGTGCAGGTGGAAAGCCGCGCCAGGTCAACAAGCTCGACCGATTCGACATCGACTACGCGCTGTGTATGTATTGCGGCATATGTGTCGAGGTGTGTCCGTTCGACGCGCTCTTCTGGAGTCCTGAGTACGAATATTCCGAACCTCGAATCGCGGACTTGTTGCACGACAAGGCCAAGTTGGGTGAGTGGATGCAGACCGTTCCCGAAGCGCCAGAGCTCGAGGCGGGCGCAGACAAGAAGGGCAAGAAGTGATGCTCGCAGCCGACGTGCTCGTGGCTCAGAACATCGGGTTCGGCATCATCGCCGTCATCATGGTGGTCGGTGCACTGCGGGTAGTGACGACATCGAACATCGTGCACGCAGCCTTGTGGTTGGTCACGGTGCTCGCTGGCGCTGCAGCGCAGTACGTGTTGCTCGCCGCAGAATTCGTGGCTGTCACGCAGGTGCTCGTGTACATCGGTGCGGTCATGGTGTTGTTCCTCTTCGGCACCATGCTCACCCGTGCTCGCATCGGAGCAGAAAAAGATGTCAACAACAAGAACTGGTTCATGGGTGTCCCCATCGCGGTGTTGTTGCTCGCGACCATGGTGTT
>DAIOTI010000182.1:0-3943 GCA_036752105.1 Ilumatobacteraceae bacterium
GCGATAGTCGACGTCGAAACCTTCAGCTCGAAGTTCGTCGGCAAAACGTCGCATTGACGCGAGGTAGAAGTGCGAGCGCTGTATGTGCCAAGGCCGCGATGAAATCTTGCGCTGAGACTCAACCAAGAGCACTCGGTGGGTGGAAGGTGAAGCACCGGCGAGCGCGCCAATTGCTCTGTTCAGTTGGTCACCAAAGACCCAGACGGTGATCACGAGGCGTCGGCAATTGAAGAAGAGACGGTGACAGCACGCTCAAATCCGTTCTCTGCCAGGCGTTGTCGCATGCGTTCACCTGTGGCGACCACCACGACATCGCCGCCGAGTGACCGCGCACGGCCAGCGGCACCAAGGATGAGGCCGAGCGCTGAGTCATCGAATACGTCAGCACCGTCAATGTCGATGACCACGGTGTCGCCCGGAGCATCGGCGATCAACTTGATGAGGTGCTCATTGAACCGTGGAACGGTGGGCAAGTCGACGTCGCCACTGACTATCAGAACATGGCGTGTGCCGATGACCGTGCGTCGTAGCCCGAGATCCATTACCAGAAGAAACTAGTTGCTCACGGAGAATCGCCTGTCGTCTCGCGCAGCATCGTCGAACTGGACTTCAAGGTGATGCGCGGAAGCCATGCACCTAGCACCGGAATCGGGAAGCCCCACTTGGCTGAGACTGTGACGGTGAGGAAGTCATCGTGCGTGGTCATGTCCACTCGAAGTGGGCGAAGGGGTGACGTGTCGTGAGCCGCTGTACGTGTGGCCCGCTCTGAATCAATGGGCGAGTCGTTGTGCATGATTGCAACCCGTACGGCATTTCGTGATGCATTGACGACCGTGAGTTGAGCCTGAGTGACTGCGACGACCACCAAGATGAGTGCCACGCACATGACGACTAGGGGGAGCAACAGTGCAAATTCGACTGTGGACTGGCCCCGATGCGCTGCGGAAGTCGGCATTGATGAGTGCGTTACGTCAGAACGCCGACGTCGCTTGTTCGACGATGACATCGATCATGCTGTCGAAGAGGCCGCCTATCTTCCCGGCGCCTCCACCAGTGGTGGCCCATGCGATGACGGCAAGACCGATGACGGCGGCCACCAACAAGATGAGCGCGTACTCGGTGGTGGCTTGCCCACGCTGGTAGCGAATGTCGCTACATGACGCAATATCTCGTAGTTCTTGGTGCATGAGTGTCCCTTCGTTGTCAGTGGGTGTGTCATGAGTGATGTGTGAGTCAAAGGTTGCGCGATGCAAATTCGAACGAACCCATCGATGCAGCGATCAGTGGCAGGACTGCGAGCAAGATGAATGCAGGCAACACACCAGCGATGAGCGGTGCAGCCAAACGCACCGGTAGGCGTCGAATGCGCTCATCGAGGATCTTTTGTCGGACACTGTGCGCCGAACTCGTCACCTGTGAAGCAATTTGTGCCACTGGTGTTCCGTGCCGTTGGCTATCTGCCAGCACTCGAGCAAGTGAACGCAGGTGACTCTCGCTCGACATCATCGACAGTGCTTCAGCAACTGTTCCGCCCGCCGTCAGATGGCGCACCGGCACGTCGAGAAGTTCTCGGCCATGAGGGTCACACGTTGAATGCGCTTTGAGAAGTGCATCAGGAATGGAAAGTCCGGCTGAAAGAGAGACTGACACGAGCTCGTGTATGTCAGTGACAGCGCGTTCACGGCTATCGATGTGCGTCGCATCCGTGATGAGTCGCGTCATCCAGCGTCGCGCAAGGAAGTTGAGTACGAGGCCGACAACCACTGCTGTGAGAAGTGCGGGAGACTGTGTGAGTCGTGAGCGCAGTGATGTGCTGCCCACCACCATCACCGCCAAGAACACGACAGGCGCCGCAGTGAGCACCTTTGCTGATGCCCGTGCTTGTGCAGTGTGTGCGAGAACATCGTGAGCCATGAGGTGCTGCGACTGATGATGTGCCGCATGTTGCTCGAGTTCGGTCGGCGTGCCCACCTGCGTGATGTCGGTGCCGACGAGTTCCACGAAGAAGTCGCGGTTGACGTTCATGGTGGCCAACTCGTCGTCCAAGGCCTCGTTGGCTGACACTCCGGTGCGCATGCGACTTGCGATTGATTGCAAGGTGGCGGCGACCAATTTATGGTCAGTGGTGGCATCCGCACCGGCGTTTCGAGTGGTGATGCCGATGCGACGGCGTGTGATGGACCGGTCACAGAACACATAGATGGGGTGGACCATCATCAGGTACACGCAAGTGAAAGTGGCGAGCGCCGCGACAAGGGTCACTTGTCGACCGAGGCGAGTCGCACCGAGCCATCGGACATGTGCTCGAACAGTCCGATCGCCGCAACTTCACGACGCTCGCCGTGGCGTTGCATGTGCACGATGACGTCGACCGAACTCTTCACCATGTCGTGTGCAACTTGGATGTCCCACCCTCTGTCTGAGCCGAGCGCCATGGTGGCCAACCGTTGGGGTGTGTCGTGGAGCGATGTGGCGTGACACGTGGTCCAGCAGCCGCGGTGACCTGTGTGAAGTGCGGTCAACATGTCGACCACTTCTGGGCCGCGCACCTCGCCGACCACGATGCGATCGGGTCGCAGACGAAGCGCGGTACGCACGAGCTTTTGCATAGACACGTGCCCCTGCCCTTCGATGTTCGGTGGACGCCCTTCGAGTCGCACCAGGTGTTCGCAGTTCAGCGGCAACTCTGCAGTGTCTTCGATGCACACGACACGTTCATTGCTGTCGATGAAGGCAGCGAGCGAAGCAAGTAGCGAAGTTTTTCCCGATGATGTCGCGCCCGAGACGACGATGTTGCGGCGTTGACATACCGCTTGGCGAAGGATCGCCGCCTGGCGATCGGTGCAGAACTGTTCAAGATCACGAACGTGTGATGTGAAGCGGCGGATGTTCAATGATCCACCATCAACTGACACTGGCGGCAGGACGGCGCACAAACGGGAGTTGTCAGGAAGTCGGGCTTCGACAATCGGTGACATGAGGTCGAGACGTCGACGAGAAGAGCGAAGCAATCGCTCGACCAACACGTCGAACTCGCCCTGCATCAATTCGCCGACACGCCGGAGACGACCGCGCTCTTCGATCCAGACGTGGCGTCCGCTGACGACCATGATTTCGGCAATCGACGGGTTGTCGCAGAATGATTGCAGTGACCCGAGTCCACCGGGAATGAGCGAACTGAGCGGCGCCGCGGACATGGTTGTCACAATGAGGGCAGATGTTTGCCGAGCAGTTGTGTGCAACGCGCGGGGAAGAGGCCCGCATCGACGGCGCGCGACACTGCCGGGTCGATGGGAATGGTGGCGATGACTGGTGCAGCCAAGACCGACTCGACATCTTTTGACGTGAGTGCACGCCCCTGTTCGTTCACCACGACAACATGCGATGGTCGACGAAGCATCGTTGCGCGTCGCAACGACAGGTAACAGGGTTTGGTGACGAGAATCGTGCGTTGCGCACGTTGTGCCATGTCGTCACCGATGAGGCGAATGCCGGCGTCGACGAACACCGGCACTGGAAGTGTCGCAAGAGAGGCAGCAAGAAGAGCCCATCGAGGCGAACCTTCGACATGTTCTGCACCGCGATGAACGACGAGCAGGCCGTCGGCGACCGTGGTGCCACAGTGCAGCAGGGTGTCGGTATCTGCTGTGGAGTTCTCGGCGAGCCAGTCGTTCACGCCCGGTCCGACGGGTTCGGCCATTCCGAGCATCGCCGGAACATCGCCACACAAGTCGACCAGCACCGCTCGGGGACGCTGTGCAACCTCCGCAAGTGCGCACGCGACAGTCACCAAGGTGGTGCCATTGCCACCTTTGCTCGAATGGAACAGATACACCACAGCCTCCTCGTCGGGTCTGCGGCGATGTGTGAGCGTGGTCGGTGAAACGGAGACGAGGCGGCCGATGTGAAGGTCAGAACACCACTTCGTTGCGCAACTGTGTGC
>DAIOTI010000183.1:0-2921 GCA_036752105.1 Ilumatobacteraceae bacterium
GTGCACGAGAGCTCGCTCTCGAAAGACACTTTCGACCTGCTCGACGATGCAATCACGTACCACGTGTATGCGAACAGCCATATTCTCGTGTATCCCATTCCCGGAATCGATGGTGAGATCGAACGTGGCAAGCGATTGTTCAACTTCGTCTGGTACCGCAACTACATGGCCGGCGGCGATCTCGAAGAACTCATGACGGACAACGACGGGATGTTGCGAGATATCTCGATGCCACCAGGTTCGGTGTCCTCCCACCATGTGAACGAGATGCGCGCTGTCGCCTCTGCCCGACTACCCCGACCAATCGCCGACGTGGTGTGCGGGGCCGAACAACCTTTCGTGCAAGTCATCTACGACCTCGCCATCGAGAAGATGGCCTTCGGACGCACGTGCTTGTTGGGAGACGCCGCATTCATCGCGCGCCCTCACGCTGCAGCAGGCACAGCCAAGGCAGCAGACGATGCGTGGTCGTTGGCAGAGAGTCTTGATACGCAAGCCGACATCAGCGAAGCCCTTGCCGCATACGAGTCAAAGCAGCTTGTCGTCGGAAGAAACTTGATGGAGCGCACACAACGAATCGGGCGTCGTTCGCAATTCGACGACACATGGATGCCCGGCGACCCGGAACTCATCTTCGGACTGAAGGCACCCGGAGCATGAGTACTTCGTCGACCTCTGCAGTGGCACGTGCGATGAGTGACATTGCCGGAGAGTTGCTCGATGGCCTCACGGCAGAACAGCGCGCAGCTGCAAACCTTCCCTTTCCTTCAGATGACGAGCGCCGAAAGTGGTTCTACACACCCACCGATCATGGTGGCCTCACACTGCATTCACTTTCTCCCGCACAACACCGACTCGTGATGCGACTGCTGGACAGTGGGCTCAGTCGAGCGGGTTATGTGACAGCGTCGACCATCATGGGCCTCGAGAATGTGCTCGACCAGCTCGAGGGCTGGGGTGCAATGTGGGACTTCCCGCGTGGTCGCGACCCGCTGCGCTACTTCCTACGTGTCTTCGGTGCACCCGGGTCCTCGCAATGGGGTTGGCGCATCGGTGGCCACCATGTGTCCGCGCACTTCACCATTCTGAACGGAGAAGTGCACTCAAGTACTCCGTGTTTCCTTGGCGCTGACCCTGCATCGTCACCGCTTCTTGGTGGACAACACTTGCGCCCGCTCGGTGCTTGTGAGGACTTGGCACGGGAATTGTTGGACAGTCTCGACGAACAGCAGCGTCGTGTTGCGATTGTTTCCGAAGTGCCTCCCACTGATCTAGTGAGCGCCAATCGAGCTGACCTAGTCGACGGAGATGGGCCGCTTCGTCTTTCCAAGGTGTGGCGTAACGAATTCACCGGAGAACTTCTCGACTTAATCGAACGGGTGCAAGATGCCGAAGAAGCGAAAATTGGATGGACTCGCGAACATCACGATGCGCTCGTATTGACCACTGCACCGAAGGGGCTTGCTGCATCAGGCTTCTCAGAATCGCAACGCGAGATATTGAAGTCACTGCTGTACACCTATGTCGGCCGAGTGCATGATTCACTCGCCGATGCCGAATGGGCCAAGGTGCTTTCATCATTTGACTCTCTGCACTTTGCGTGGGCCGGCAGCACGCAGGTGGGTCGTCCGCACTACTACCGGGTGCAAGGCCCGCGCTTGCTCGCGGAATATGACAACACCACACGCGACGGCAATCACGTGCACACTGTGTGGCGCGACCCGGTTTCTGATTTCGGCTCAGATGTACTTGGTCGCCATCACCGCGACGCACACTGAAGCCACAACGTGCGGAGAGTCGTGAAGAACGTCAGAGCAACTTGCGGAAGAGTTTGATTTTTTTCTCGGTGTAGGGCGGGTACGCGAGTGACGGATCGAGCTTCGTGCCACGTGCCAACACCGGCTTCATGTGCTGGAACTGACGCACGCTCGTCTTGCCGTGATAAGAGCCCATGCCGCTCTCCCCGACGCCACCGAAAGGCAGACTCGGGTTCGAAATGTGCATGATGGTGCCGTTCACAGTGACACCCCCAGCTGTCGTGTTCGCCAACACGTGGTCCACCACCTTCTTGTTCTCGGCGAACACATACAGCGCCAACGGGTGTGCACGCGACGAGATGAAATTCACCGCATCACCTATTGAGTCGATGGTGATGACCGGCAAAAGTGGTCCAAAGATTTCTTCTTGCATAAGCTGCGATTCAACGTCGACATCGACGAGCACGGTCGGTGCGATGTAGCGATCGTCGGCAACTGTCTGTCCGCCGATGGCAACCTTGCCGCCGGACATGAGCGACGACAGACGGGCGAAGTGACGGTCACTCACCACACGTCCGTAGCTGTCGCTGGTGCGCGCGTCGGAACCGTAGAACTCTGTGATTGCCTTGCCAATCTCGTCGATGAAGCGATCGGCGACGCTTCTGTGCACGAGCACATAGTCGGGTGCGATACAGGTCTGACCAGCATTCATCCACTTTCCCCACGCAATTCGCCTGGCCGCAACGCGCACGTTCGCCGACTCATCGATGACCGTCGGGCTCTTGCCGCCGAGCTCGAGCGTGACTGGCGTGAGGTTCTTTGCTGCAGCACTCATCACCACTCGGCCGACTGTTCCATTACCGGTGTAGAAGATGTGGTCGAAGTGTTGTTCGAGCAGTGCCGTCGTCTCGGCAACGGCCCCTTCGATAATGCGCACTGCACGAGGATCGAGATACTTGGGAACGAGCCGCGCAAGAACTGCAGACGTCGCCGACGACACCTCCGACGGCTTCATGACCACTGCGTTGCCTGCTGCAATTGCACCGGCAGCGGGCACCAACAACAACTGAATCGGATAGTTCCACGGCGCGATCACGAGCACGACGCCGACGGGTTCTGGGATGCGGCGTGACTTTGCTGGTAAGGCAACAAGCGGTGTCGACA
>DAIOTI010000183.1:2931-3884 GCA_036752105.1 Ilumatobacteraceae bacterium
ATCAAAATATGCTTTTTTTGCAGACCTAGATGATTGTTCAGATTCTTCAGCATCATCTTGATCTCACCGACGACGAATGCGATGTCGGTGATGAATCCTTCGGCCGACGGCTTGCCGAGATCGATACGAAGAGCTTCGAGCAGTTCGGCTTCATTCTCTTCAAGAAGCGCAATCATCTTTTTCAACTGGTCACGACGCCAGTCGAGGGGTCGGGTGATTGCTGAGCGAAACGCCTCACGAACGTCGGTGACCATTCCAGGAATCGCCGATATGTCAGATGAGGGAGTCATGTGCATCGTCATGCCGACAGTCTGGCCGTCACCACTGGGTGGCCACATACTTGGTCTCAAGAAATGCCAGAAGTCCTTCATGGGCACCTTCGCGGCCAAGGCCAGACGCTTTGACACCTCCGAACGGCGCCGCGGGGTCGGACACGAGCCCCCTGTTCAGGCCCACCATGCCAGTCTCCAGCTGCCCGGCCAACCGCATGCCACGGGCGGTGTCAGCGGTGTACAGATAACTCACCAATCCGTGCTCGACACCGTTGAACAACTCCATTGAACGTTCAATGTCGTCGACCACCACGATCGGTGCGACCGGACCGAACACTTCATCTTTCAGAATCGTCGCTGTCGGCGACACGTTTGTGAGCACAGTTGCGTGGTATCCGAACGACCCGTCATCGGCTGTGCGACCGCCGCACTGAACCACCGCACCTTCGGCGACAGCCAGATCGACCAGCGCACTCACACGTTGCTGCTGCGCTCTCGACACGAGGGGTCCGAGTGTGACGCCATCGTTCAGGCCGTTGCCGAGCACCAACGACGACATCCGTGCCGTGAACTTGTCGACGAACTCATCCGCCACCTTCTCGTGCACGTAGAAGCGATTCGCTGCGGTGCAAGCTGCTCCCCCGTTGCGCATCTTCGCGAGCATCGCACCGTCGGCAGCGG
>DAIOTI010000184.1:0-3873 GCA_036752105.1 Ilumatobacteraceae bacterium
CCACTGAAACCCACAAGTACAGCGGTGATGCGTTGGCGAGTCGGACGCCGCCTCGTCATGATCGCAGTCACGACGACGGTCAGGGCAGGGAGTGCACCGTTGATCATGCCGACGACTGATGACGACACGGTGTGTGCGGCGAGTGGATAGAGGTAGAACGGCGCAGCCATCCAGATGAGGCTGAGGAAGAACACGGTCTTCATGTCTTCCTTCTGAATCATGACTCGCGCACGTGGGATGCAGAGCAGAGCCAGGAACCCGAAGAACGTGCGCATCATCGGGATGACTCCGGTGTTGACGTGGTCAAGAGCGATCGCGATGAAAAGGAACGAGGCGCCCCAGACAAGCGAGGTCATGAGGGTCATCGCCCATTCGGTGCCACCGAAGTGTTGCTTGTCTTGTTCGGGCATCGTCCCCTCCGCTTCCGTACTCTGTCACAGGTAGTGGTGTCACCTGTGTGTCAGTCACTGTGTGCGTCTGGAGTCATGTTCACTAGTCTCCACATTGCAAAGGGGGTTCGCTGTGGCTGAGAGCGACGCAATCGACGACCTACTGATTGAGCAGAGGAAATTTCCGCCGTCAGAGAGTTTCAAGAAACGCACCCTCGTTGCTGGCACTCACTTGTACGACGAAGCCAATGAAGACTACGAGTCGTTCTGGGCACGGCAGGCAAGTGAATTGGTGACATGGAACGATCCATGGCACACGGTGTGTGAATGGGATCTTCCGTTCTCGAAGTGGTTCGTCGGTGGCACGTTGAACGTCAGCTACAACTGCCTCGACCGACACGTGCTCGCCGGCAAGGGCGACAAAGTCGCGTTCTACTTCGAAGGTGAACCGGGAGACACACGCACCGTCACGTATGCACAACTGCTCGACGAGGTTCAGAAGTTCGCGAATGCTCTGAAGTCGTTGGGTGTCACCAAAGGCGACCGAGTGAACATCTACATGCCGATGATTCCTGAAGCCGCCGTGGCGATGCTCGCCTGCGCACGTATCGGGGCCGCCCACAGCGTGGTGTTCGGCGGTTTTTCCTCTCAAGCGCTTGCTGACCGCATCAACGATGCAGAAGCCAAAGTTTTGATCACAGCTGATGGTGGATGGCGCCGCGGAGAGGTGTTCCCTCTCAAGCAGTTCGCCGATGAAGCGCTGCAGTCGACACCATCCATCGAGCACGTGGTAGTCGTGAAGCGCGGTGGCAATGACGTGTCGATGACTGCCGGTCGCGACACTTGGTATCACGAGCTCATTGCACACGCAGATGCCGTCTGCCCAGCCGAGCCGATGGATGCCGAGCAGTTGCTCTTTCTCTTGTACACCTCAGGAACTACCGGCAAGCCGAAGGGCATCATGCACACGACAGGTGGCTACCTCACCCATGTCGCTTACACACACAAGTACGTCTTCGACCTGCACCCTGAAGAAGATGTGTATTGGTGCACCGCTGATGTTGGTTGGGTGACTGGTCACAGTTACATCGTGTACGGACCACTTGCCAATGGTGCGACACAAGTGATGTACGAAGGTGTACCCAACTTTCCGGCGAACGATCGCATCTGGTCGATCGTCGAGAAGTACAAGGTCACCATCTTCTACACCGCACCGACAGCGATTCGCACGTACATGAAGTGGGGAATCGAGGAACCTGCCAAGCACGACTTGTCGTCCTTGCGACTGCTCGGAAGTGTCGGAGAGCCGATCAACCCAGAAGCGTGGATGTGGTATCACGAACACATCGGCGGTGGACGTTGTCCGATCGTCGACACCTGGTGGCAGACCGAGACTGGTGGCATCATGATCAGTCCCTTACCTGGTGCGACCACACTGAAGCCTGGGTCGGCAACTTTCCCGATTCCCGGTGTCGGTGCAGAAGTCGTCGACGATGCTGGGAAAGCAGTCCGTCGTGGTGGTGGATATCTCACGTTGACGCACCCGTGGCCTGGCATGCTCCGCGGAATCTGGGGTGACCCGCAGCGCTACAAGGACACATATTGGAGTCGATTCGACGGCCGGTACTTCGCAGGCGACGGTGCCAAGTTGGACGACGACGGTTATCTGTGGCTTCTTGGCCGCGTCGACGACGTGATGAACGTGTCCGGTCATCGCATCAGCACCACAGAAGTGGAATCAGCTCTGGTGTCTCATCCGGCGGTTGCTGAAGCTGCAGTTGTCGGTGCGAACGATGCGACGACAGGCCAAGCGATCATCGCCTATGTCACTTTGGTCGGCGGCGCGACAGCAGACGAACAAGATTTGCGCAACCACGTGGCAAAGGAGATCGGGGCGATTGCAAAGCCGAAGACCGTGTATTTCACACCCGACTTACCGAAGACTCGCAGTGGGAAGATCATGCGCCGGTTGTTGCGCGATGTCGCTGAAGGTCGCAACTTGGGCGACACCACCACATTGGCCGATGCCAGTGTGGGGAGTGAGTTGCAGAAGCGAGCGGCAGAAGCGCCGAGCGAGGACTAGTCGCGGAAGTTCTCGAACTGCATCGGAATGCCGAGGTCTTCTGACTTCAGCAACGCGATGGCTGCCTGCAAGTCGTCGCGCTTCTTTCCGGTCACGCGGATTTGCTCCCCTTGGGTCTGACTGCTGACGCCTTTCGGACCCTTCTCCTTGATGAGCTTGTTGATCTCGCGGGCTTTGTCAGACGAGATGCCGACTTTCACCGTGACGACTTGTCGAACAGTGTCGCCCGAGGCCTGTTCGAACTTGCCCCAGTCGATGCCCTTCAGTGACATGCCGCGCTTCACCATCTTTTCTTCGAGCAAGGTGCGCACGGCGCGGGCCTTGTCCTCGCTGATGGTCTTGATGGTGATGACCAATTCGTTCTGCTCAATTGATGAATCGGTACCCTTGAAATCGAAGCGCTGCGACAATTCGCGCTGCGCCTGATCGACGGCATTGCGCAGTTCCTGTCGGTCAACTTCGGAGACAACATCGAATGACGGCATGGGTCAGAAGGCTACTTCTCCGATAGCCTTTGCCATTCCAAAGGGGTCGGTGCCCGAGCGGCCAAAGGGAGCAGACTGTAAATCTGCCGGCACTGCCTACGGAGGTTCGAATCCTCCCCGGCCCACCACGATGATTCATCGTGAAACAGCCCAACCCGTACACGACCTCGCCGAGTAATCGACGGGGTCGTGTGCTTTTTCTGGCGGGTCAGTTCGTCACTTGCTGCTTGGTCGCTCGTGCAACAGGCATTGCATCAATGCGACATCGAGCCACTTGTTGAATTTGCGACCAATCTCTCGTTCGATGCCGACCAGGGAAAAGCCGAGTGCGGTGTGCAGATGTATCGACGCCTCGCTCGTGGTGGTGATACGTGCCATGACGGCGTGGAATCCGCTGTGCTCGGCGGTGTCGAGCAGATGTGACAGCAGTAAACGACCGATGCCACGGCGCGCCAAATCGCGCCGCACATACACACTGTCTTCGACCGATGTTCGGTAGGCAGCACGCTCTTTGTAGGGGGAGAGCGCACCGAAGCCCAGCACGTCGCCCGCCTCCTCTGCCACCACCACGGTGAAAGCGCCGGAGCGGGCCGACTGCCACTCGCGCTGGTCGTCGAGGGATCGAGGCACCAAGTCGAAGGTGGCGGTGTGGTTCTCCACCTCGTTGTTGTAGATGGCGCGGATGGCCTCGGCGTCGTCCAGCGTGGCAGGTCGAATGCGCAACTGGTCCACGAGGGCTGAAACCTACCGTTTACCCCTGGCTGGTGCCCGAGCGGGTTTCAAGAGAACCGGGTCGCCCAGGGGTGGTCTGTCAATCCCACCGCTATCCTTTGGCACTTGGCTCACGGGGGCTTAGCTTCCGCGTGCGCGCCCTCTTAGCTCAGTCGGCAGAGCGTTTCCATGGTAAGGAAAAGGT
>DAIOTI010000185.1:0-3864 GCA_036752105.1 Ilumatobacteraceae bacterium
GAACATCGAGGTGCCATCGACTGGGATCAACTGACCGGCACCATCAGGCTCGAGCTTGTTGCCAAAAGTGGCGGCAAGGTCGGTGGGCACAATGCGAAGGCAGCGAAAGGACTGCTCGCTCGTCACCTATTGTCCGCGACATCAAACGGCGCAACAGTGGCGAAAGCAGCAGCATCTTTCAAGAACGCCGAATACTCAGCGCGTGTGGTCACGCTGTAAGCGAGCGACGGTTGTTCGCGTCAGAGCAACTTGGATGCGAAAAAGTCCAGCACCCGGACGACTGCCGCGTCGTCGCGTTGCTCAGTGAGAACTGAGTGGTCTTTTTTGTCTTTGGATGGAAGCTCAATCGCCACGAAAGCCTCGCCGAGCATGTCGCGCAACGTCGAGAAACGATCACCGACCAACTTGTCCTGGTCAAAACGAAGTCCAAGTACTTGACAACCTTCCGAAGCACGGCGCCTGACGACGAGAGCATCATCGGGCGACAAGTTGAGGTCGCGTGCACGCTTCTTGCCGACCGCAAACGGAAGTGAGGGCTGCGAGAGCACTGGCGCGACCATGATGTCGTCGACCATCATGCCGAGAGCAAAACCTCCGCTGAAGCACATACCGACTGCTCCGACACCCTTTCCACCAACTTCGTTGTGAAGGGAACGAGCCAAGGCCCGCAGCCACGAGATGATCGGGGATGTCTTGTTCATCGCCATCGTGGTGAATTCCCGCGAGATACACACCTTCAACATCGACGAGGCGATGTAGCCGCCACTGACATCTTTGCCTGGAGTGCCCACGAGATCTGGCATGACCACAGTGAAACCACGCGCAACGACTTCTTCAGCAAAACGTGCGACAGCTGGGGTGATGCCCGGAATTTCATGCACCACGATGACTGCAGGCCCTTCCCCTTTTCGATAGGTGTCCCGTGTGATTCCACCAGCGGAGAATGACCCTCTCGTCCAACCTTCCAACACAATCGTCATGACATCCCCCTAACGGCTTCCAATGCAGATTCTGCCAGCACCTCGGTGCTCGCTTTCATGAGCGACGTGTCTTGACCAGTGTCGCCCATGACGCCCTTTGAAAACCGAGCGAAGACACCTTCGCTGATGATTGCGAGTCTCCAACTCGAAAATGCTCGGTAGTACCCCACATTGGACACATCACGCCCAGTTTTCTCGGCATACCGCTGCACCAGATCTGCGTAGTTCGGGAACCCTTCGATACCTGAGGGGTCAACTTCGCGCAACAACGGATGTCCGTTGTCGGTCCAATACACGCCGATGTATCCGAGGTCGGCCAGCGGATCACCAAGTGTGCACAGCTCCCAGTCCAACACGCCAACGATGCGACCCGTCGACACATCCGTCAGGCAGTTCCCAAAGCGATAATCCCCGTGAGCTACCACTACCCCTTGCTGGTCTGGAATGTTGGCCGCAAGGACACGGCCGACTTCATCGATGGCATCGAGATCGCGGGTCTTTGAATTCTCCCACTGCGTCGTCCAACGCTTCACCTGTCGCTCGATGTAGCCAGTCCGCTTTGCGAGGTCACCCAGTCCGATGGCATCGACACCCAGGGAATGAAGATCGGCGAGGACGTCGATGAGATGTTCTGACGCAGGTCGTCGAAGGTGAACTGGCAAACTTTCGCCCTTCGCTGGCGAGTCGAGGACTGTGCCCTCGATGAACGACATCACATAAAAAGGTGCGTCGTTCACTGAAGTGTCCGTGCATAGTCCGAGCGTCTTCGGTACCGGAACAGTCGATGACCCGATTGCTGAGATGATTCGGTGCTCACGTGCCATGTCATGGGCCGTTGCCAATACGTGTCCCAGGGGTGGCCGACGTAGTACGACTGTCCGACCTTCTGCATCGACCACTTTGTAGGTGAGATTGCTACGTCCACCGGCGATGAGAGTGAACGAAAACGGTGACGTCAATTCTTCGATGTTGTCGTCGAGCCAACCACTGACGTTCACTTCGTTGATTCCAGCCACCACAACTGCGAACCGTAGTACGCGACCGGTGTGCGCAAATCAACCGGGACGAACGACCCCGACGACCTTGTACCAACGAACCGGTGACACTTTCACCACGTCACCAGTCTGTGGAGCGTGCACCATCTGACCACCGCCGAGATAGATGCCCACGTGGTGAATTGGCGAACCTGTGAAGACCAGGTCACCAGGAGCAGCCAACTCAGTGGGAATCTTCGGGAGACTCGCGTATTGGGTGCGCGAACTTCGTTGCAATCCGACTCCGGCTCGACCCCACGCATACGCAGTGAGGCCAGAACAGTCGAATGCGACGCCAGGTTCACTACGCGCGTACTGGTACTTCACTCCGAGTTGTCCGAGCGCAGCGTTAATTGCAGCTTGCGCACGAGCAGACACCTTGGGAATGTTTTTGTACTTCGACTGAGTCGACGAGTACTTGCTTTCGTAGCCAGCCGCGATACGTCGGGCTTCTTCGAGCGCCTGGGCATTGCGTCGCTCGCGCACTTGTCGCAGCAGTACCGCAAGTTCACCCTGGACACTTCCGAGACGATCCTGATATCTCGACGCGAGTGACTCAGCTGCACCCTGCCGGGTGAGAACCGTCTCGGCGAGACTCTGTGCTTGTACCTGTTTCTTCTCGAGCACTTTGCGCTGTTTGTTGAGCTCGGTCGACAATGACCCGAGAGAGTCGGTGGTCATCGCACCCGTATTCAAAGCGATCGCGGTCAACTCTTGGCGTTGAAGAGCGTCTTGCACACCACCTGTGCTCGTCAACAAGTTGGTGAGAGTGCTGTTTCGACCACCGTTCATGAACTGACTGACGGCGGCCGTGTAGAGCGTCCCTCGCATCTGGGCCAGCTTGGCCTCGTTCTCAGCCACTTGCAGCTTGGCCTGTTCGACTTCCACCCCGAGCTCTTCCTGGCGAGCAATTGCCTCGACGTAGTCCTCACCCAATGAGTCCATCTGTTCGGACAATCGCTCAAGTTCGTCGGCGATGGCTTCAGCTTCACGCAGTTTGTCGTCGACACCTGTGGCCCCCGCACGCTGTCCTGCGGGGACGGCAACTGAGGCCGCAACGAGAAGCGCGCAGACAATTCCGTTCGAGCGGACACGGTGCAGACGAGGACGACCTCGGGTGCCAATCATGGTGCGACAAAGGGTAATGAGTACCGCGGGGCTTTGGACATCGCCGTTCAAATCCTTGCAGGACAACGGTTTTGAACTATTCCCACTCGATGGTGCCAGGTGGCTTCGACGTCACGTCGTAGGCGACGCGGTTGATGCCATCAACTTCATTGATGATGCGACTCGACATCTTCTCGAGCAACTCATAGGGCAAGCGCGCCCAGTCTGCAGTCATCGCATCGTCGCTGGTGACTGCTCTGATGATGATCGGACGACCGTACGTGCGCTCATCACCCATGACACCGACACTTCGAATATCTGCGAGCACAGCGAAGGCTTGCCAGATGTCGCGCTCGAGACCAGCCGCTCGCACTTCCTCTCGCACGATTGCGTCTGCATGCTGAAGAGTCGCGACTTTGTCTGGTGTCACTTCTCCGATGATGCGCACACCCAAGCCGGGGCCGGGGAACGGCTGTCTCCACACGATGTCATCGGAAAGTCCGAGCTCTGAGCCCACACGACGTACTTCGTCCTTGAAGAGGTGCCGTAGTGGCTCGACCAACTGCAACGTCATGTCTTCGGGAAGACCACCCACGTTGTGGTGACTCTTGATGACCGCGGCAGTTCCGTCGCTTCCGCCGCTCTCGATGATGTCGGGATACAACGTTCCTTGCACCAAGAACTTGGCGTCGGTCAAACCTCCGGTGTGCTCCTCGAAGATTCTCACGAACAACTCACCGATC
>DAIOTI010000186.1:0-3856 GCA_036752105.1 Ilumatobacteraceae bacterium
CATCTGGTCTCCATCTCTCAAGACAGTCGCCAGATTCACTGCCGATGTGTCGGCTTCGGACGTTGGCCCACCTGCTTGTCGAAGGGCATCCACGGCGCGCGCACCAGAAGCGAGCACGTAGACGCCCGGACGTCGTACAGCGCCGACCACGTGCACGGCCACCGATGCCGGTGCCCGCTCGTTGATGGTCATTGTTGGTACCGAACTGATACTCACATCACTGACGGATGTGCTGACCCCCGCCCGAGGAAGTGCGGTCTCAAGGGGTGGAGCCGGCACCCGCAGAACGAGCACGAGGACGACTGTCCCTGCCGCTACAGCTGCTGCAGCACCAATGAGCCGAGACAGCCCGACCCACGCGACCCACCGTCGGGTTTCGAGAAGCCAGCGACTCAGCTTGTCTTGCAACTCATGCACATCGCAGATGTGTACGCAGCGCTACTGCTGCGTCGTGTCGTCAGAACAGGCGAGCTGTGAGCAACTTCCGGTACTTGGCGGTGCGAGGGTCATCTGGGCCCATGGTCTCGAGGATGTCGAGAAACTCTTGACGTTTGACCTCGTCTGACTTCACATGGTCAAGTAACGCTGTCAACTCTGAATCAAAGTTGTCGATGGGGTTCTGTGCCAAGCGTGCAGCGGCTGCGATGCGGCGCACCCGATCGGTTTCAGGCAAACGAGCCAACAATTGAAGTGCCTCTTCAGAGCTACCTTTGCGAACGAGGAACTCAGCCAATGAGCAGATGGCGTCTTCATTTCCGGGGGCTAATGCAACAGCGTCGCGCAGACTCTCCTCTGTGCCTGCTGCAATGAGTGCCTGCACTTTCTGATCCTCAGGATTGGGCAACAACGACTGGACGAGCTGCTGAATGACGTGCTCAGGTTGGGCACCCACGAAACCATCGACGACCGCACCATCTTTCATGATGTACACCGCCGGAATCGACTGCACACGAAATGCACTGGACACTTGCGGATTCTCGTCGACATTCACCTTGGCGAGAACAACCTGACCGTTCGTGGCATCGGTAGCTCGCTCGAGAATCGGACCAAGGGATTTGCAGGGACCACACCACGGCGCCCAGAGATCGACGATCACGGGAACAGAGTGAGATCGGTCGATGACTTCTTGCTGGAATGTCTGATCGGTGACGTCGACTGCCATGACGAGAAAGCGTACCGGTATCGTGCAGTTGATGAACCCCGCGCACCGCAACGGCGAGCTACGAAGCAGTAGCGAGCCGAACGGCATCCGCGCGAACGTGTCTGACTGGCTGGTTCACAACATCGACGGGGTGAAAGCGCCATTCACGTACACGATGATTGCCGGTGGTCATTCGAACCTCACATTTGCCGTCACGGACGCCAACGGACGTCGTTTAGTTCTACGCCGACCACCACTTGGTCATCGTCTCGCAAGCGCCCACGACATGGCCCGCGAATTCCGCCTTATCAGCGCGATGAACGTGACCGACGTCCCGGTTCCTCACGCACTCGGGCTATGTACTGACGAAACCGTCAATGAGTTGCCGTTCTATGTGATGGACTTTGTCGACGGTCACATCATTCGTGACGTCGAGGCCGCAGAAAATCTCCTCACGCCAGCCGCGCGTCGTCGTGCTGGCGAGTCACTCGTCGACAATATGGTGCGTCTTCACGCAGTCGACCCTGATGCCGTGGGGCTAGGCGACCTTGCTCGCAAAGACGCATACATCGAACGTCAGCTGAAGCGCTGGTACGCCAACTTCAAAGCTCAACAGACGCGCGACCTACCAGGCATGGACCTCATCCATGACGAGTTGACGAAGCGGATTCCCCCACAGAACGAGACCACCATCGTCCACGGCGACTATCGACTCGACAATTGCATGCTGGATGACGACGGCGAAGTTGTGGCGGTGCTCGACTGGGAGATCTGCACGCTTGGAGACCCGCTAGCCGACATCGGCATGTTGATGGTGTACTGGAATGGGCCCGGCGACGACACCAGCGCGTGGTCGAACCCCACGTGCACACTCGATGGCTTTCTCGGGCGATCCGCACTCGCAGCAAGGTATGGCGAGAAGTCCAATCGAGACATGACCAACTTCGACTTCTATGTGACGTACGGATATTGGAAACTCGGTTGCATCATCGAAGGGGTGTACGCGAGATACTTGGGTGGTGCGCTCGGCCAACGTGACCCCGAGGAACTCGAGCCTTTCAAGGTTCAAGTCGACAATGCAGTGATGCGCGCTACCGCAATGCTCGAGAAGTTGCGATGAACGGCAACACGGGTCTCCCCTTCATTGTCCACGGACAATTGCCGCCATTGAAAGAACCCACGCTCGTCGTCATGTTGAGCGGCTGGATCGACGCAAGCGGCGCAGCGTCTGCAGCTATGGACACGCTCGTCGAAGCGACAGAGGCAGAGATTCTCATCACCTTCGACTCAGACACCTTCATTGACTACCGCGCACGCCGACCTGTCATGGAACTTCGTGCTGGTGTGAACACCCGTATCAATTGGGTGACACCTGAGTTGCGCGTCGGTCGCGACAAAGAAGGCACAGACGTTCTGCTCCTCGTCGGACCCGAACCCGATGCAAATTGGAAGTTCTTCGCCAACACGGTCGCTGAACTTGCTTCACAACTCGGAGTACGACGAATGGTCGGACTTGGTGCTTACCCCTTCGGTGCTCCGCACACTCGCCCGGTCGGCGTGTCCATCACGACGCCCGACGCCAACGTCGCCGACAGGTTGACCTTCGCCAAGAACACAGTCGACGTACCCGCCGGTGTCGAGTCGGTCATCGAGCATGCACTTTTCGACCGCGGAGCAGAGGTCATCGGGTTGTGGGCGCAAGTGCCCCACTACATCGCCACCATGGCGTACCCGGCTGCGAGTGCGGCACTTCTCACCCAACTCTGCGACATCACCGGACTCAAGGTCGACGTTGCTCCCTTACGTCGCGAGGCCACGATTCAACGTGAACGACTGGACCAACTCATCATCAACAATGAAGAGCATCTGGCGATGCTCCACCAGATGGAGTCGATGTACGACGCTCAACATGGTTCTGCCGGAGATGCAGACGACACTCCGATCACACCGAGCGAGCTACCTTCCATGGAAGAGTTGGCCGCGGAAGTCGAGCAATTCCTTCGCGACCAAACTTGACGCCAAGAACAATGCTCTCACCTGAAAGGGGCACCTTATGAAAGTCGATGCGACACTTCGACCCGACCTCCACCTCGTGGCCGACGAGACCAAGCGAGCCGAAGCGGCCGGCTACTCGGGTCTTTGGACTGCAGAGACCTCGCATGACCCCTTCTTTCCGTTGTTGCTCGCCGCTGAACACAGCCGAGACATCGAGCTTGGTACGTCGATCGCAGTCGCATTCGCAAGAAATCCGATGACCTTGGCGAACATCGCCTGGGATCTTCAGGCGTACTCAAAGGGGCGCTTCATTCTCGGCCTAGGTAGCCAGATCAAGCCTCACATCACGAAGCGCTTCTCGATGGAATGGAGCAAGCCGGCAGCACGTATGCGCGAGATGGTGCTTGCCATCCGTGCAATCTGGGACTGCTGGTTGAACGGTACGCCGCTGCAATTCCGCGGTGAGTTCTACACCCACACGTTGATGACCCCGTTCTTCAGCCCGAGTGCCAGCGACATCTCCGCCTACGGCACTCCGAAGATCTTCCTTGCCGGAGTCGGTGAACTGATGACCGAGGTGGCGGGCGAAGTGTGCGACGGGTTCATGTGTCATGCCTTCACCACGGAGAAGTATCTGCGCGAAGTCACCATCCCCGCGCTCGAGCGCGGTCGGGCAAAAGTGGGCAAGACGGTGGACGGATTTGAGATCGTCGGTCCGGG
>DAIOTI010000187.1:0-1168 GCA_036752105.1 Ilumatobacteraceae bacterium
AGAAACATCAACCGAACTCGATGCCCCGCACTGCGAAGAGACTCGAGTGATGCCAAGACCGACGTCTGCTGCCGCACATTTCCGACAACGAGACACAACTGATCGATCGCGCCGCCAGCCTCGCCCGATAGTTCCACGACCTTGTCGACGAGCACTACCGGCAAGTTGTCGACCACGAACCAACCCAGGTCCTCGAGATCGTCGGCAGCTTGGGAACGTCCGGCTCCGCTCAGACCTGTAATCACGAGAATGTCGGTCATAGTTTTCGAACCCGGAGATACAACAAGCGAGGCACTGTGTGCGCCAAACGATATTCGGGCGCGCGGGCCAGGAACGATTCGGGTGGCTGCGGCTCGACCATGGCTTCAATAGTAAGACCATATTGCGAGAGCGTGTTGACATAGACGGACAACGGACGATGAACAAAACGTATGTGTACACCTGGCTGCACTTCTTCGATTGACTCAGTCTCCACCAGGTATGCACCAATTCGCCAATATTGCTCTGGCGGATCGATGATGTGGTCGTCTATCCAACCACTTCCAGGCGTCTGTAGAAGCGGATGATTGAGGAAGAAACAAAAACGTCCGCCGGGTTCCAGCACTCGAGAAATCTCCGCGATGGACTCGACGAGACGATCGACATGTTCGAACACGAGACACACGACGACGGTGTCGAAGGATGCTGCAGCAAAGGGCAAGCTATCGCTTGCCGCCTGAACGTAATCCACCTTGCCACCACGCTCACTTGCGCTTGTCAGTTGAGCAGATGTCACCTCGAGCCCCACGACCTCTCCACCCATGTCTGCCATGACACGCGACAGTTGACCCTCGCCACAACCGACATCCAAGATGCGCCGTCGTCCGGCTATTTCGTCTTTGAGAAGAGGGATGATCTGATCTTCGTATTCAGGGTCGACGCCTTCGGTGAAGTTCTCGATCCACCACGAAGCGTTGGCCTCCCAGAGTCGTCTGTTGTCCGCCGACATCTCAGTCCTGGCCCTCTTCGCTCTGCACTTGTGGATGGAAGTGCACGAAGATCGACTCTGCGACTTTTCGTGGCAGCCACGTGAGTGCCGCCAATCGTTCTGGAGTCGCCGACTTCACGGCGTTGATGTCTCCGAGTTCCGCCAACAACCGGTTCGCTCTCGTCTTGCCTAGACCCGGAA
>DAIOTI010000187.1:1178-3823 GCA_036752105.1 Ilumatobacteraceae bacterium
GTCCAGCTCTGAGGTCAACATTCGTTTCCCACGCACGTCTCTGTGAAACGTGTTTGCAAATCTGTGAGCTTCATCTCGAATGCGTTGCAGCATGAAGAGCGCATCGCTACCGCGACCGATACGCACTGGTTCGGATCGCCCCGGAATGAACACCTCCTCGTATCGCTTGGCGAGTGATGCAACGGGAATCTCATCTTCGAGGCCAAGTTCTGTGATGACCTGTACGGCGACTCCCAATTGACCTTTTCCGCCGTCCACCAGAATCAATTGGGGTGGATAAGCAAACTTGCCTGGCTTCGAACCATCTTCGCGAGGCGTGTCACGCTCGGTGATGTAGGCCTCTAATCGTCGCCGCAGCACTTCCCCCATCGCTGCATAATCATCGTTTCCCTCTACGGTGCGGACCTTGAATTTTCGATACTCGCGTTTTACCGGAAGGCCGTCCTCCATCACCACCATCGAGCCGACATAATCTTGTCCTTGCAGATGTGCCATGTCATAACACTCGATACGCAAGGGTGCCTCTGGCAGGCCGAGCGAGTCTTGTAGTTCCGTCAGTGCTCTGCTTCGTGCATTGTGGTCAGAGGCTCGACGAAGGCGGTGCCGCAGAAATTCTTCGGATGCATTTCGAGACACGGTCTCCAACAGCTCGCGCTTGTCGCCCTTTTGAGGCACGCGAATGTCCACACGGGTGCCCCTGAGAGATCTCAACCACTCCTCATAGAGAGCGGCATCGGCTGGCAACTCGGGCACCAGTAAGAACTTCGGGACGCCGAGGGGCGGAGGATCACCGTACAAGTTCTCGATGGTGCGTCCGATCACTCCTGCAGCCGTGAGATCTTCGACCTTGTCGAGGATGTAACCCTTTCGCCCCAATACTCGACCTTTCCGAACAAAGAAGACCTGCACAGACGCTTCAAGTTCATCATCGGCGACTGCGATGACATCGAAGTCCTCGTCCCGCTCGCCCACCATCAATTGCTTCTCGCTGGCCCTTCTGACTGCATGCAAGCGGTCTCTTGTGCGCCCGGCCACTTCGTACTCCTGGTCTTCAGATGCGCGCTTCATCTTCAGCTCGAGCTCAGAGACCACCGCGTCCACATCACCCTCTAGGAACTCGCAGAGACCTCGCACCATGACGTCATATGCGCTCTTCTCGACCTCACCGACGCAGGGACCTGAACATTTCTCGATATGAAAGAGCAGGCACGGACGTCCCAGCTTGGAATGCTGATTGAATTTTCCCGGAGAGCATGTTCGGACTGGAAACGTTCTCAACAACAGATCAAGTGTGTCGCGAATGGCATAAGCATGTGCGTAGGGTCCGAAATATCGTGTTCCTTTTCGCTTGGTACCACGCATCACCACTGCACGTGGCCACGGCTCGTCGACAGTGACGGCCAAGAAGGGATAGCTCTTATCGTCGCGAAGGCGCACATTGAATCGGGGACGATGTTGCTTGATGAGGTTGTACTCGAGCATCAATGCTTCGACCTCGTTGCGAACCTCGATCCATTCCACCGATGTGGCGGTGTTCACCATGGCGACCGTGCGGGGATGAAGATGTCGCGCGTCTTGGAAGTACTGCGACACGCGAGAACGGAGATTGCTCGCCTTGCCCACATAGATGACGCGTCCTTGTGCGTCCTTGAATTGATAAGAGCCAGGTGACTCCGGAATCGAGGACGGCGCCGGCTTAGCGACCACTTGCGTCTCTCTTGTTCGCCTTCGACACCTTCTTCGGCTTCGAGTCGTTATTCGCACGTGATGACGGCTTCGATTTGGGTTTCAGCTTCGCTGTCGAAGTCTTGGGTTTATGCGATGCCTTCACATCAACCGTCAAGGCAGCCGACAACATGGGGGCCAAGAATCGTCCGGTGTGGCTGCGATTGTTCTGGGCCACTTCCTCGGGCGGGCCGACTGCAACTATCTCACCGCCCCCGCTGCCCCCTTCAGGCCCGAGATCGATCAACCAGTCGGCCGTCTTGATGACATCCAGGTTGTGCTCGATGACCAGAACGGTGTTGCCCTGATCGACAAGACGTGACAGAACCGTCAAGAGTCTTCTGACATCCTCGAAGTGCAAGCCCGTGGTCGGCTCATCCAAGAGGTAGATGGTGTGCCCCGTACTGCGCTTGGCGAGTTCACTTGCCAATTTGACGCGTTGTGCCTCACCGCCCGACAGCGTCGGAGCGGACTGCCCGAGTCGTACATACCCGAGTCCGACATCCACCAACGTCTGCATGTGTCGCGCAATTGCAGGCTGATTTGCGAAGAAATCGACAGCCTCACTGATGGGCATATCAAGAACATCTGCGATGGTTTTTCCCTTGAAAGTGATCTCGAGGGTGTCACGGTTATAGCGCGCACCCTTGCAGACTTCACATGGCACATAGACGTCCGGCAAGAAGTGCATCTCGATCTTGATGGTGCCGTCTCCAGAGCATGCCTCACATCGACCACCCTGGACATTGAAGCTGAAACGACCTGGTTGATACCCGCGTACCTTTGCTTCGGGTGTGGCAGCAAACAGTTTCCGAATGTTGTCAAACACTCCGGTGTACGTTGCCGGATTCGAACGTGGCGTACGTCCGATCGGTGACTGATCCCTGTCAATCACTTTGTCGAGCTGGTCTATACCGTCG
>DAIOTI010000188.1:0-3819 GCA_036752105.1 Ilumatobacteraceae bacterium
CGGAAGCGCCGCCGCCGACAAGCCGCACGTGTTCGACCGTTTCTACAGGGCCACGGCCACACGGTCATTGCCCGGATCTGGTCTCGGGCTCGCCATCGTTGCTCAATTCGCCGAAGACCACGGCGTCACCACCATCGTCGAAGACGCCCCGAACGGGGGCGCGGTTGTCGGCCTTCAGTTCTAAGAACGACGCCGATTCTCAGGAGGGCGCCGGGCACCACGCCGATCGAATGACTTCTCGCGGTTGCGTTGTTCCTCTTCTATAGCGGCTTCCTCAGCCACCAATCGACGCATGCTCTCGAGCCGAATCGGGGGCAGCGAACCTTCGGCGATGGCTGCTTGTACCGCACACCCTGGTTCATCTGAATGTTTGCAGTCGCGGAACTTGCACGTTTCAGACAAGTCGAACACGTCTTTGAACGCTCGCTCGATTCCATGGCCGCTCGTCCAAAGGTTGACGGCTCGAAGACCCGGAGTGTCGAGTAGCCATCCACCACTTGGCAACTGCACCAATTGCGCTGCGACGGTGGTGTGACGCCCCCGTTGATCGCTCTCGCGAACATCACCGACTTCCTGGGCATCGTGGCCGACAAGTGCATTCACCAACGTCGACTTTCCTACTCCGCTTGCACCAAGAACTGCGATTGTCGACCCGTCAGAGATGTAATCGGTGAGTTGTTCCATACCTTCGCGAGTGATGCCACTCAACATGTGAATGGGAACACCCATTGCGACTGTCGACAAGACATCGTGAACGTTCTTTGCGGTGTCACTTTCCACGCAATCTATTTTCGTGAGAACGATGACGGGGTTCGCACCAGAGTCGAAGGCCAACACTAATTCGCGTTCGAGGCGTCGTTCGTTCGGTGGCGAAGTGAGCGAGTGCACCAAGAACACCGCGTCGATGTTGCTGGCCACAATTTGGCGTTGAGCTCGAGCGCCCTCGAACGAGGCTCGCCGCACAAGAGCGCTGCGTCGCACATTCACCGATTGCACCCGTTCCATGTCGGATGAGATGTTCACTTCATCGCCGACGGCGACCTCGACGCCGATGTTTCGCACTCGCACACTGTCGCCCGATGTGAGCAGCACGGTGCTCCAACCGCGATCGAGACGCACCACGCGCCCCTGTGGCATGACGTCATTCTGCACACCACTATTCATGGAAGAAGGCGTGTCACTCGAGGTCATTTCCTGAAACGGTACCGGCGTGTCGTGGCTCACCGTGACGAACAATGTGACCGTAGAGCCACTCACCATTCCCTACTGCCGTAAGCGTTTTGTGATGGTTGCTTGACACAGGTGGGTGAAATCACTTATCCCATACCGAGATATGTCCAGACCCCTCGTCATCGTTGAGTCGCCTGCCAAGGCCAAGACCATCGCCCAATATCTCGGTTCCGACTACGACGTACGGCCTTCGGTGGGCCACATCGCCGACCTTCCGAGCAAAGGTCTCGCAGTAGATGTGGAGAACGGCTTCAAGCCGACCTACGAACTGACAGAACGCGGCAAGACGGTCGTGAAGGACTTGAAGGCCCTCATGAAGAATGCATCCGCGCTGTATCTCGCGACAGACGAAGACCGCGAAGGCGAAGCGATCTCGTGGCACTTGCTCGAATACCTGAAGCCCACGGTGCCCGTGCACCGCATGGTGTTTCACGAGATCAACAAGAAGGCCATCGAGCACGCGGTGAACAATCCGCGCAGCATCGACTACGGCCTGGTGGACGCTGCGGAAACTCGCCGCATCCTCGACCGTCTCTACGGGTACGAGGTGTCGCCGGTGTTGTGGCGACGCGTGAATCGCGGGTTGTCAGCCGGACGCGTGCAGAGTCCTGCACTTCGCCTCATCGTCGAGCGAGAGCGGGAACGCATCGCCTTTCGCGCTGCCACATATTTCGACCTCTCCGCTGTCACCGACTCTTCACCTTCTTTCACCGCGACGTTGCTGTCGGTCGACGGGAAGCGCATCGCCTCTGGTAAGGACTTTGACGGCAATGGTGAATTGAAGACCGACGTGGTCATCGTGAACGAAGAGCGAGCCAATCAATTGGTGTCAGGTCTCAAGGGAACTCCCCTGACGGTGTCGAGTGTCGAGGAAAAGCCTTATCGGTCGTCGCCGAAGGCGCCGTTCATGACCAGCACATTGCAGCAAGAAGGTGGTCGCAAACTTCGTTTGTCGGGCCGCCAGGTCATGAGCATCGCTCAGAAGCTGTACGAGAACGGTTACATCACGTACATGCGTACCGACAATGTGGGACTCAGTGCAGAGGCCATCTCTGACATCCGTTCTCACATCAAGAGCGAGTTCGGAGCCGGCTTCCTCACCGACGCACCACGCGTGTATACGTCGAAGGTGAAGAACGCACAAGAAGCACACGAAGCAATCCGCCCGGTGTTGCCGCTGCGCTCGCCCGAACAAGTTGCGAACGAGTTGAGTAGTCAAGAGCTGAGCCTGTATCGATTGGTGTACCAACGCACACTCGCTTCACAGATGATCGATGCAACCGGAGTCACTGTCAGCATTCGTCTTCGCGCAACTGCGACCGACGCACAACGCACCGATTGCGAATTCAACGCGAGTGGTACCACCATCACGTCACCTGGATATCGCCAGGCGTACGAGGAATCAGCCGACGAAGACGACCAAAAAGACGGAAGCGAAGACGCGTTGTTGCTGCCACCGCTCAAGGTCGGCGAGACCGTCGCCGTCACCGAATACACGGCGAATGGTCATGCCACCACGCCGCCGCCTCGGTACACCGAAGCGTCGATCGTGAAGAAACTCGAAGAGCTCGGCATCGGTCGTCCGAGCACCTGGGCATCGATCATTTCAACGATGGTCGACCGCGGTCACTACGTGTGGAAGAAAGGAACATCGCTCGTTCCCACATGGACCGCCTTTTCCGTCATCAAGTTGATGGAGAACCACTTCACCGAACTCATCGACTACGGCTACACCGCTGGTGTTGAGGAAGACCTTGACGCCATCGCACGCGGCGAACAACAAAAAGACCGCTGGTTGAAGCATTTCTATTTCGGTGAAGAAGAAGCAACCAACGAATGGATCGGACTTCACGAGTTGGTCGCCAAGAATCTCGACTCCATCGATGCAGCCACACTGAATACGTTCACCTTGGGTGGCCATCCCGACACCGGCGAAGCAGTCATCGTGAAGCCAGGTCTGTACGGACCATATGTGCGATGTGGCGAGAACACCGCGAGCGTTCCAGATTCGATGACACCCGATGAACTCACGCTCGATGAAGCACTTCGCTTGCTCGCTGCTCCGAAAGGTGACGTACCGATCGGTGAGCACGACGGACATCCCGTGTTCGCAAAGACCGGTCGTTACGGTGCATACGTTCAGTGGGGCACGATGGACGCTCCACCCGAAGGTTTCGAGAAGCCGAAGATGGTGTCGTTGTTCAAGACCATGAACATCGAGCGCTTCACCATGAAAGATGCGCTCGACTTGTTGTCTCTTCCGAGAACAATCGGCAATGACCCGGCCGATGGCGAACCAATCACCGCACAGAACGGTCGCTACGGCCCGTACATCAGCAAGGGCAAAGAAAGTCGTTCGCTTCAGACTGAAGAACAACTTCTCACCGTCACATTGGAAGAGGCACTTGCGCTGCTTGCCCAACCGCGAGTGTTCGGTCGTGGCCGTGCAGCACCGAAGCCGCCACTGAAAGAGTTCGGTAACGACCCGGTGAGCGGAAAGCCGGTGGTCGCCAAGGACGGCAAGTTCGGCGAATACGTCACCGACGGTGAAGTGAATGCCGGTCTCACTCGCGGTGATCGCCTCGAGAC
>DAIOTI010000189.1:0-401 GCA_036752105.1 Ilumatobacteraceae bacterium
CTCATAGATGCTGCAACAGTCTTGCCCGAGCTTCGTCGACATCTTCGTCATCGACCGAATACGACTTACGGCTCGAGAACTCTGCGACAACATCGGCACCGAAACCCAGCAGTCGAATTTCACTCCGCAACAGAATTCCTGTCGACGCACTCACCTGCCGCTGAACGTGTCGCATCACCGCCAGCACGTCATTAGCTGACCCAGCTTGGTCAGCCTGCACAAAATTTGCATGCCGTTCAGAGACGTGGGCGGTGCCATAGCGCCACCCGCGCAGACCGAGCGAGTCGATGAGTGCGCCCGCCGACCCATCACCATCAGCGGGGTTCACGAACACTGAACCAGCGTTATGGCCACCTGGCTGGTGCTCACGTCGCCAAGCAACAATTTCCGAGAGCGCACCG
>DAIOTI010000189.1:411-3813 GCA_036752105.1 Ilumatobacteraceae bacterium
CGCACCGTCGCAGTCGTGCCCCGCCGACGATGCGGACTGCAGCGACACTCGCACCCGGCTGACGACGTGCACATCGTCGAGCGCAGAGTGTCGAAAACCAAACCCCAGGTCCGAGGCCGGCACCCACGCCCCTTTGCCCGAGGTGACATCGAGGATCTCAACCTCGATGACGGACGACGCCATGTCGGAGCCATGTCCACCGGCATTCATACGCACCGCCCCACCCATCGTTCCGGGCACACCCACCATCCATTCCGCACCACACCAGCCGTCTGCAACGGTTCGGCGAGCGAACACCGGCAACTTCATTGCGCCGTCGACTGTCGCTACACATGAGTCGCCATCCACTCGATACTCAATTGCATCCCCAGCCAACGCGCCCGATGTATCGGGTACGCACAGCACAACTCCGTCAAAACCGTTGTCGCCCACCAATGTGTTGCTTCCATTTCCCAAGGCGTAGAACGGCACCGTCGAGGGAACCTGGCCAGCAAATTCACGCACTTCATCCATGGTTCTGGGTGTCACCACCAGGCGCGCCTTTCCACCCACGCGATAGGTCGTGAGTTTTCCGACTTCTCCATCAGCCTCGGCCTTGATTGAGTGTTCGTCGCACCACTTCTTCAGCGCATTCACTCCAAGTTCGATGATCGCCTCATGAGGAAAGGTCTCGACGTCACCGCAACCCATGCTCACGACGACATCACCGGAGCGCAGGTGCCTCGCGACAGCGCGCGATAACTCTCGCCGTTCCGCGACATACAGCACTGCGTCTGGCTCATGACGAGCACGGACAGCATCGGCAACGAGCTCACCCGTGACACCTGGAATCGGTGTTGTCCCAGACGCATAGATGTCCGTGATGACCACCAAGTCAGCCGCAGAAAAACAGGCACCGAATTCATTCGCCATGACGGCGATTCGGTGGTAACGATTCGGCTGAAACACTGCGACCAGGCGACCTCGGTTGGCGTAGCGCTGCGCTGCGGCCTTCAACACTGCGTGAATCTCGGTCGGCACGTGGGCGTAGTCGTCGATGAACGTCACTCCCATCGTTGAGCCACACTCCATGAACCGTCGATCCACCCCACCGAAACTCTGGAGAGATGCTGCGGCGTCGCTGAACGAGACACCGAGTGTCGTCGCGAGTGCGATTGCACCAGCTGCATTGAGTGCGTTGTGCTCACCGAACAAGGGAATCTTCACGATGAGACTCGACGAAGTCGTCGTCAGCTGAAATGACGTGCCCGTGTCGGTGACATCGACATCAGACACCCTGAAGTCGGCACTCTCGTCCGTTCCATAAGTGACGACGCCGCAATCGACGGCGTTGATTGCCGAGAGTTGCCGAACATTCACATCATCGATGCACACCACGACCGGGCCGTTGACACGCATCAAGAATCGATCGAAGGAGTCGACGAGGCCGTCGAGAGAACCGAAGTGATCGAGATGGTCGAGGTCGATGTTCGTGAGGATGACTCCTGAAAGCGGAAGCTTGTCGTGAGTTCCGTCGCTCTCGTCTGCCTCGACGATGAGGATGTCTCCCCCCGTCCACTTCGCGCCGCGACCGGTGTCGCTCACTTCGGCGCCGATCACGTAGGAAGGCTCTTGACCCGCATCGTCAAGAATTCGCAAGAGAAGCGCGGACGTCGTGGTCTTGCCGTGAGTGCCCGACACCCCGACACTTCGTGCCTTTTCGCAGATTCGTCCGAGCATGTCTCCACGATGAACCACCTCGATGCCGGCACGACGTGCACTCACCAGTTCGATGTTGTCCTGAGGAATCGCAGTCGAGTACACGACTGTGTCGACATTTTCCACGTGGTCCGCACTGTGCCCGATGTGCACTTGCACACCGGCTTCTTCAAGTTGATCCATGGTGTGGGAACGACGCACGTCAGATCCGCTGACACGATGGCCCATCTCTGCGAGCACGGTGGCCACGGCACTCATACCGGGCCCACCGACACCGACCACATGGATGCGTTGAAACGACTGATTGCGACTGCCGCCGATGTCATCTGTCGAATCGAATGTCGTCCGATGCTGAGCCACGTCGTTGATGAAGCGCACCAGCCCGTCACCTCGTGATTCTTCTCCCAGTTCGCGTGCACGCATCGACATCGATGCTCGAGCTTCGGCGTCGCTGAGCAAGTGTGTGATTCGATCAAAGAGCACGTCGCTCGTCAGCTGCGCTTCATCGATGAGGTCTGCAGCCGAGTAGTCAGCGAGCCAACGGGCATTGAGTCGCTGATGGTCGTCTGCCGCCGCCGGCCACGGCACGAGCACCGAAGGAACGCCGACCGCCGCAATCTCTGCAACGGTGCTTGCACCTGCGCGTGCCACCAAGACATCGGTTGCGGCGTAGACCTCAGCGATTCGCGGTTCGTAGCCGACCGTTCGGTACCAGACACCAGACTGCACACTCTCTTCGCCCTCATTCTCGACGAAACGATCTCCACACAAGTGCAAGATGCCGACCGGTCTCTCACCGATCGTGTGTGCCTGTGCGCGACAATTCTCGACTAATGCTCGAGACACGGAGTTCAAGGCCGCGGAGCCGAGTGAGCCTCCCATGACAGTGACCAACATGATGTCTGCTGGGATGCCGAGAATGTTCCGCGCTTCATCGCGACGCGAAGAGACATCGATGGTGCGCACGTGCCGACGCACTGGAGCACCGGTGTGACGGGCGCGGGGAAGCTCTGAATCTGGAAAAGCCACTGCGCTTCCTACCGCATGTCGTGCTTGTCGTCTCGTTGCGAGACCAGGTGTGCGGTCATAACTGACACACACCAAAGGCACCCCTTGCGACACTGCCGCTCTTGCCATGGGTTCACTCGCATAGCCACCCACTGACACCACGACCTGTGGTTGCCAGCTGCGCAGCAGACGTCGAGCATGCCGAGTCGAGTTCCACAGTCGCCACACCAGGGCGAGGTTGTCGCGAATTGCACTCAAGGACATGCTGCGGCGCAGCCCGGACACCGGCAGAAAGACCGACTCATACGGTGTGTCCCCCATCAGTCGGGCGTCAATTCCCCGGCGACAACCGACGAAGCGGAGTCGCTCGGGACTGATACCGGAGTCCTCGAGTGCTTCCAGAACGGCGATGGCGGGCAAGACATGGCCGCTCGTGCCACCACCTGTGACCACCGCGTACACGTCCGTGTGCAACCGAGAATCTCGCTCGTCGGTCGACTTCATGACCACCTTGTTTAGTGGATGCATGTCGGGGAGATGGCTCTCCCCGCCTACTTCATGTTGCGAGCGACGTTCAACAGCAGGCCGGCTGCCGCCATCGACACCATGAGCGACGACCCGCCATATGAGATGAAGGGCAACGTGAGACCTGTCATCGGAAGTGAGCCTGTGACGCCTCCGATGTTCACGATTGCT
>DAIOTI010000190.1:0-3808 GCA_036752105.1 Ilumatobacteraceae bacterium
CGAGATGAGCCTCGTGGGTATTCGCGACTTGTCACTACTTCAGACTCCACCGGCAGATCGCCAACCAATCCTCACCTATGTCGGCGAAGACAGCGAAGCCGTCGCAACCGAAGCAATTCGACGTGAGTTGCTCCGTCAGGGACAAGTGTTCTGGGTTCACAACAGAGTGCAGTCCATCGAAGAGCGCGCACAGCGATTACGCGAATTGGTCCCGGAGGCGCGCATTGTCGTGGCCCACGGGCAGATGGACGAGTCGCAGCTCGAGAAAGTCGTCGTGGACTTCTGGGAGGGCAAACACGACGTGCTCGTCTGCACGACCATCATCGAAAGTGGCATCGACATGCCGACGGTGAACACCCTGGTGGTCGAACGTGCCGACCTTCTTGGTCTCGGCCAACTTCACCAGTTGCGCGGACGAGTCGGCCGTGGCGGACAGCGCGCCTACGCCTATCTGTTCCACCCGCGCGACAAACGGCTCAGTGAAGAGGCGTATGAACGTCTTCGAACAATCGGCGAATCCACGGAACTTGGCAGTGGTTTCCGTATCGCTATGCGTGACTTGGAAATTCGTGGAGCAGGCAATCTGCTCGGTCAAGCACAAAGCGGACACATCGCCGCGGTCGGATACGACCTCTACTGTCAATTGGTCACAGAGGCCGTGGCGGAGATGAAGGGCGAACCAGTCGCCGAACCGATTGACGTCGTCGTCGACCTGCCCGTCGATGCTTTCTTGCCAGACGACTACGCACCGAGCGAGGAACTTCGTCTCGAGGCGTATCGACGCCTCGCCGAAGTGACGACGCTCGAACAAGTCGACGACATTCGTACCGAGTGGCTCGATCGTTTCGGACCGTTGCCTGCTGCTGCTGAGAACCTCCTCGGTGTTGCAGAACTGCGTGCTGCCTGTCATCGCCTCGGACTACGAGAAGTGTCTGCGACGCGGCGCGAGATACGGATCGCACCCGTCACGCTGCGCGCCTCTCAAACGTTGGTACTCCGCCGCGTCGCGCCTGGGGCCGTGTATCGAGAGTCCACACGACAGTTGGTGTTGCAGATGCCGAAGAAACCACCACTCATCGAACACCTTCGAACCGTCATCAGCGAGTTGTTCGAGCCCGTCGACGAGTAGGGTCGTTCTTCGTGATCGAACTGAAGAAACTCCCCCGTCGTCTGTCCCTGGCGGCACTCGCACTCGCAGCAACGACGTCTCTCGCGGCATGTTCCACGGTCGAGAAGTCGAGTGATGCATTCCGAGTGAACGGTGAATCTTTTCCGCTCGACGATTTCGAACAGCTCACGGAAGATCTCACATCGGCCGGCCAACTCACCCCAGATGCCAATGGTCTGTTGTCGGGCGAAGATGCGCGCAGTGTGCTCAACTCGCTCATACGCGGCCGAGCAGCGGCACAATTTCTCGCCACAGTCGACGACTCAGTCACAGACGAAGATCGCCAGAAGGCACTTGCGTCGGTCCCCGATGGCGCAATTGACGGATGGTCTGAACTGCTGAAGAACACGTCACTCGAACTCAATGCCCTCCAGTATGCGTTCGAGCGTGTCACCGTGCCCAGCAAGGATGCCGTGAAGTCGTTGTACGAGAAACAACCAGCATTGACAGGCGTGTTGTGCCTGAGTCACATCCTCGTGGAATCGCTCGACGTGGCCAACAAGGTCATCGCAGAGCTTGAAGAAGGTGGTGACTTCACCGAGATAGCGAAGTCGACCTCGACCGAGCCTGCTGCCAAAGAGTCCGGTGGAAAGTTGGACGAAGGCGAGAACACATGCTTCAACTTGCCCGCACTTCAAGAACAATTCGACGCCGATTTCATGAGTGATGCCATTCCGGGCCGACCGGGCATGTTCACCGGTCCAGTGCGCACTCAATTCGGCTACCACGTGATCGTGCACCGCCCATGGGACGAGGTCGGTGATGCCGTGATGAAGCGACTCGCCGAGAACTCAGCGAGCCTGCTCGCCATCGGATACCTCGCCAGCGCAGACGTCTGGGTCAATTCCGAATTCGGCACCTGGAGCACGGCGAAATCTGCCGTCCAATAACGCAGAGCACAGCAGCGCGTGGCCCGCATCGTCGTCGTCGGACTCGGACCCGGTGATGCTGCACGTGTCACCACCGGCACGCTCGACCTCATCTCGCGCATAACGAGGCGCTTCGTCCGCACCACGCGGCATCCGTCTGCTCACCTCATTCTCGACGCAGCTGGTGGAGCTGAGTCGTTCGACCATATCTACGACTCGGCGGACACATTCGACGAGGTGTACTCGGCCATAACCGAACGCCTCGTCTCGGCAGCCGAAGAATTCGGCGAGGTGCTCTACGCCGTTCCTGGCTCACCTCTCGTGCTCGAAAAGACGGTCCGCAATCTGCTCACGCACGACGGCATCGATGTTGATATCGAACCGGCAATTTCTTTCCTTGACGACGCATGGCGCGCACTCGGCATCGACCCGGTTGAACACGGAGTTCGCCTCATCGACGGACACGACTTTGCAGCGGCTAGCGCCGGCTTCACGGGCCCGATGTTGGTTGCCCACACGCATGCCAACTGGGTGCTCTCTGACATCAAGTTGTCAGTTGACGACGTCGATGATGCACCAGTGACACTTCTGCATCACTTGGGCCTCGATGACGAACGCGTGGTGCACACCACATGGTCAGAGATCGACCGTGCAGTCGATGCCGACCACTTGACGTGTCTCTGGATACCCGGCCTTGCAGCGTCTGCAGGCCATGACCTTGTTCGCTTCCACCAACTCGCACGCACATTGCGTGAGCAATGCCCATGGGACAAAGAACAGACCCACCGTTCTCTCGTCACGTACTTGCTCGAGGAGACCTACGAAGTGGTCGATGCGATCAACTCCTTGCGTGACGGAGACACCGACAGCGACGACGAACTCGTCGAGGAACTTGGCGATCTCCTGTACCAGATCGAATTCCACGCGGTGATTGCCGAACAAGAAGGTCGCTTCTCCATGGCCGACGTGGCAAAACGCGTGCACGACAAACTCGTGAGACGCCATCCACATGTGTTCGGCGACACCAGGGTGAACGGCACGACTGACGTGTTGAAGAACTGGGAACAGTTGAAAGCCGAAGAGAAACCTCATCGCACCGGCCTGTTCGACGGTGTCGTCGAAGCCGCACCTTCGCTCTCATTCGCCCTGAAGGTGCAGCAGCGTGCATCGCGCGCCGGATTCGACTGGCCAAATGTCGACGGTGCACTCGACAAAGTTGCCGAGGAAGCGCGCGAGGTCGTCGCTGCACGTGAAGAGGACCCCGAGGCCACCTTCACCGAAATCGGAGACTTGTTCTTCGCGGTCGTGAATGTCGCACGCCACTTGGACATCGATCCAGAAGCCGCCCTGCGCGCAGCAGTGCAAAAGTTCCGACGGCGCGTCGAACGGGTCGAACAGTTGGCGCTGGAAGAGGGTGCGTCCATCGACGCGATGTCCCTCGAGGAGCTCGATCGCCTCTGGGATCTGGCCAAACAGAGTGACTGAGGCGAGTTGTCACTAGCGTGAAGGCATGAGCGAAATCGTCGAAGTCGTCGGACGTGAGGTCCTCGATTCCCGCGGAAATCCCACCGTCGAAGTCGAAGTCATGCTCGACAGCGGAGCAATCGGACGCGCCATCGTGCCTTCGGGCGCTTCCACCGGAGAACACGAGGCCGTCGAACTGCGCGACGGCGGTTCCCGGTACCTCGGCAAAGGCGTGGCACGTGCTGTCGACAACGTCAACACATCGATCGCCGCTGCGATCATCGGCATGGACGCCACCGAACAACGC
>DAIOTI010000191.1:0-3803 GCA_036752105.1 Ilumatobacteraceae bacterium
CGAAGGTGCCTGTTCTTGCCCCTTCTTGGTCACCCGCTCAGCGTTGTGGCAAACGACGACCACGGTGCGTGCGATCGGTAGTCCTTCGAGAGAGTGGATGACATGCATCACCATTGGTCGACCGCAGATGAGATGGAGTGGCTTTGGTCTCTCCGACCTCATACGCGTGCCCTCGCCGGCCGCAAGAACGATTGCTGAAATCGCCGCAGAAGTGGTCATGGAAAGGTTCTAGCAAGAAACCACTGGTTCCGGGGAGAGGACTCGAACCCCTATCAACGGGACCAAAACCCGCTGTCCTGCCATTTGAACGACCCCGGAAGGGAAGGGCACGAATGCGCGCCTTCGTCACTAGACGGTATCTGATTTTCGCAAAACTGCGTCTACGCCTGTAGGTTCGTCGCCGGTATGGGATCGCTGGTCAAGAAACGCCGGAAGCGGATGCGTAAGAAGAAGCACAAGAAGATGCTTCGTCGCACCCGCCACCAACGGCGCAAGTAATTCGTCGCCTCACAGGGCGCGAGTAAACACCACGCGACAATCCGGTAGTGCCGAGAGAAGTTCGCGATGGTGTCCTTCAACGAACCATGTAGAGCCTGAACCGGCCAACATCGGTGGTGCTTTCACGACTTCTGCGATACGTCGTTTGATGTCGGACAAACCGGGCACAACGCGTAAAGCAGCCGGTTCGAGGTCGTTGCCTGACTCATGTTGCGGGCCGCCCATCGCGTCCCACGCTGCGTAGACCTGGGGAGTCGATGCATGAAGCGGCGGTATGACGAGGGTGATGTCGATGTCACGACGCGTAAGCGGTTCGACGATCTCGCCGATTCCTCGCACGCGCGCACGACCGCCGACCATGCAGAAGGGAATGTCAGCGCCGAGCTTCGATGCAGCGACCATGTCGGTGAACGAGGCCCAACGCAACACCGCAGCTGCGTCGGTGGAGCCGCCACCGAGTCCACCTCCGTGGGGGATGTTCTTGGTGATGCGCACGTGCGCACTCGCACCTGCGAGCAGAAGTGCTCGTGAGACCAAGTTGGAGTTGTCGGTCGGCACACCGTCTGCGAACTCGCCATCGACGTCGATGCCAGAGCGGCCCGGCATTATGAAAATGTCATCGGCAAGGTCAAGAGAGATCATCTCGGCATCGATGAGGTGATAACCGTCGTCGCGCACTCCGGTGATGCGTAGAGACAACGTCAACTTGGCGTGTGCCGTGAGTGAGTTCATCGGTCAGCACCTGAGTCGTTGACCGCCTTGCACAATCGAATCCAGTCGTTCACCGACAGATTCTCTGCTCGAGCGGTTGGCTCGATTCCGGCTGCTTCGAACTGAGCTGAGTGGACGGTGCCGGCAAGAGCCCCCCGCAACATCTTTCGTCGCTTTGCAAAGCCTTGGCGCACGAGCGCGAACAACTGAGCGACGTCGACGTCGTGGTCGAGTGGTTCACTCCGTCGGACGATGTCGACGAGGGCTGAGTCGACTTTGGGTCGCGGCAGAAACACAGTTGGTGGCACGAGGCCGGCGATCGACCCTGTGGCCCAGAACGCAACTTTCACACTGAGTGCTCCGTATGCATCAGTGTCGGGTCTTGCCACGAGTCGCTCGCCAACTTCTTTCTGCACCATCACGAACACGTGCTTCACGGCGGGAACCATGTCGAGCACATCGGCGACGAGCGGCGTCGCGACGTTGTAGGGGAGGTTCGCGACCAGATGCCAATCAGTGTCATCACCGAGCAATGACGTCCAATCAAGCTTCATCGCATCGGCGTGCACGACCCGAACGTTGTCATGTGATGAAACATTGTGAGCGAGAAGTGGAACGAGGGAGTCGTCGACCTCGACAGCGGTGACGTTGGCACCGGTTTCTGCGAGCGCGAGCGTCAGTGATCCGAGACCGGCACCAATTTCGATGACGTTGTCTCCAGGTCCGACGCCTGACAATTTCGCGATACGCCTGACGGTGTTGGCATCGACGACGAAGTTCTGTCCGAGTGCCCGTCGTGGCGACAGACCAGCATCGCGGAGCTGGTCAGATGCATACGCGCGAGTGAGGGTCACCAGGTCATCTCGACTGGTAACGGTGCATCGATGAGCTCTGCGATCTTTTCGAACACCGCCATGTTGAGAACGATGTCTGAACCTCCCGGTAGATATCCGATGTTGATGTTCGTGCACTCGGTCTTCAATCCGTTGTTCACGTTTCTCACGGTGATGACGGCACCAAGCGGTGCCGCGTTGGTGGCGCAACCAGTTTGAGCAGAATCTGGAAAACGTTTGAAGGTGGCATCACCTTTTGCGCTGGACGCCGATGCATCGGCGGGATACGCGATGCGGTTCTTGTCGGTGACACCCACGCTTTGTGGGCCTTCGAGATTCGCTGGCGCGTCGGCCGAGGCGTCGGCACCGATGCCGACGGCAATCGTGGTGGTCGTGGCGTCGATCGTGGTGGTCGTGGCGGCGGTGTCGGAGCGGCCTTGTGCCATCCACATGAGTGGCAACACGAGTGCAGTGATGACGCCGACAAACGTGAGGCGGTTGCGATCGATACGAGACAGATTCACGGTGCCAATGACGCTAGGAAGCCATGCGCGGAAACGCAAGGAGGGTGGCGTGTCGACTGCTCTCAGAAAGCGTTTGTGCGCTGACACCGCGCAGATCTGCGATGGCCTGACCCACTACAGCAACAAATGCCGGCTCGTTGGTACGACCCCTGTGTGGCACCGGTGCCAGGTACGGGGCATCGGTCTCGACGATCAAGCGATCGGCAGGGCAGAGGAGTGCGGCATCGCGAGTTGGCTGTGCGTTCTTGAAGGTGACGACACCACTGAAAGAGAGAAATGCGCCGCGGTCGAGGCACTTTCGCGCTTCTTCAGGTCCGCCGGTGAAGCAATGAATGACGGTGTGTGGCGGAATTCCTTCGGCATCGAGCACATCGAACGTGTCGTTCCATGCTTCGCGCGTGTGGATCACCAAAGTCAGGTCGTTCTCTTTTGCCAACGCAATCTGTCGCGCAAACGCATCGCGCTGGATGTCGCGAGGTGAATTGTCGTAGTGAAAGTCGAGTCCGCATTCACCGATTGCAATGACCCGGGGCGAGGTGACGAGGTCTTCGATGGTGTCGACACCGAGGTGTGCGTCATGCGGGTGGAGGCCGACGGTTGCCCATGTGTCGGCACGTCGAGATGCCAAGTCGATGGCCTGGATGCTGGTGTCACGGTCGGTTCCGATGACCACAAAACCTGTCACTCCGGCATCGCGAGCGGCATCGAGCGCTGCATCGGCGCCATGTTCCATTCGCTCGTCGAACACGTGGCAATGCGAGTCGATCCATTCGGTCGTGGTCATGATGTGTCTCGCGCTCACACGGTCCGTCGGGGGAAGAGTGGGTCACCTTTGGTGACAGTCGCACCTGCGATGTAACCACCCCACTGAAGCGCATCTGGCACGCGAACATCTGCAAGGTCACTGGTCATGCCGATGCGTGACCAGATTTCACGCGCGGTGTCAGGCATGGCTGGGTACACGAGAATCGTGATGATGCGAAGTGCCTCGAGAGCGTCGCCCATGACCGCATCGACCTGCGCGCCAGGTTCTGCTTTCCAGGGTTCGTGTTGTTCGAGATGCGCATTCGTTGCTCGAATGAGTTGCCAGGTGGCCTCGAGTGCACGACTTGGTTGAACTCGCTGCCACTGTTCCATCGCATCAGCGACCATTTGTGACGCAATCGGCGCGAGAGTGCTGCTTTGCGACGGCGCAGTTCCTATGCCGTCACACTTCTTGCCGACCACCGTGGCCACC
>DAIOTI010000192.1:0-3802 GCA_036752105.1 Ilumatobacteraceae bacterium
ACCGAGGCTGGTGAGCTCGCGCACAACCTTGATGACCTGAATCTTCTGAGCACCACCGTCGGCGAGAATGACGTCGAATTCATCCTTCTCTTCTTCGGCTGCTGCACCACCGGCGGCTGCACCACCGGCTGCAACTGCTGCAACTGCAACCGGAGCGGCTGCGGTGACACCGAACTTCTCGTCGAACGCGTCGAGGAGTTCCTTCAGTTCGATAACGGTGAGGTTTGCGATTCCTTCGAGGATGTCGTCTTTGTTAAGAGCCATTGTTCTTTTCCTTTACTTGTTGGCTGTTGTTACAAAAATGAATGTTTTTGAGATGCTGTGACACAGCTTCTGTGTTTCGAGAACCTGCTACGCAGCTTCTTTCTGATCGATGAGAGCCTTCAGGCCATACGCGGTGTTGCGTGGCAGTGCCTGCAACAGACCGGCGGTGCGTACGAGCGGAGCTTGCAGGAGACCTGCGAACTGCGCGAGGAGCACCTCGCGTGGCGGAAGATCGGCAAGCACCTCGACGTCTTTGGCGGAAATCGCCTTGTTGGCGACAACTCCTCCACGGATGACGAGCAGCGGATTGGTCTTCGAGAATTCCTTCAGTGCTTTCGCAGTGGCTGCCACGTCGCCATGCACAAAAGTGATGGCGGCTGGACCCACGAGTAATTCATCGAGACCCTCAGCACCTGCTTCACGTGCAGCACGACGAGCAAGTGTGTTTTTGTACACGCGATACTCGGCGCCCACGCCACGAAGACTGATACGAAGATCCGCAAGTGCAGACACCGTCATGCCTCGGTACTCGGTGATGATGGCGGCATCAGAGCCACTCAACTTCGCCTTGACCTCGTCGACGACGGCGACCTTCTCGGGACGAACGATTGACATTTCACCTCCTCGGTTGTTCTGTTGGTCTCGGGGCGCTCGCTGAAAACGAACGCCGCACCGAGTACGCAACAGCGCACACACATGTGGAATCCGCCTCGTCTGGCGAACCAATGCGGTTCCTTAGCCGGCAAGCCGGACCGGATGTCTCTGGCGAGTGACCGAGAGATGTAGTTGTAGGAATGAAAGCCTAAGGCCGAGCGGGGCAATCCCCTACGCGGCCATTCGGCAGATGGCTATGTCTCTAGCCGCAGCTATTCCGCTGTCGGCTTGAGCCTGTTCGTGTCCACCTTGATGCCAGGGCCCATGGTGGTGGAGAGCGAGATCTTCTTCAGGTACTTGCCCTTGGCAGATGCCGGCTTCACGCGCTGAATCTCATCGACGATGGCGCGGAAGTTGGCTTCCAGATCTGCAGCCGAGAACGACGCCTTGCCGATACGTACGTGCACATTGCCGTAACGATCGGTGCGGTACTCGACCTTGCCACCCTTGAATTCGCTCACGGCACGGCCGACATCTTGCGTGACAGTTCCGGACTTGGGGTTCGGCATGAGACCACGGGGTCCGAGCACGCGACCAAGTCGACCAACGAGCGGCATCATGTCGGGAGTGGCAATCATGAGATCGAAGTCCATGTTGCCCTTTTCGATTTCAGCAGCGAGGTCGTCGGCACCGACGAGATCGGCGCCGGCTGCACGCGCCTCTGCAGCTGCGTCGCCGGCAGCGACTACTGCGATGCGCAGGGTCTTGCCGGTTCCGGCTGGCAACGCGACGGTTCCGCGAACGGTCTGATCTGCCTTACGCGGATCGACACCGAGACGGATAGCCACGTCGACGCTTTCGTCGAACTTGGCTGACGCTGTCTTCTTCACCAACTCGACTGCTTCAGCCGGCGTGAATTGGTCGTCGCGATTGAACAGAGCAATCGCAGCCTTGTATTTCTTTCCTTGTGCCATGTCGGCTCCCTCACTCCTTTTCGAAGGACGTCCGGGCGAGGTACTCCCGGTGCGTCGGATTTATGTTTGGACTTTTGTCAGACCACCTGGAGACCCATGGAACGTGCGGTTCCACGGACCTGCTGCTTGGCGGCTTCGAGGTCGTATGCATTCAAGTCAGGCATCTTGATCTTTGCGACTTCTTCGATGTCCTTCTCGGTGACGGTGCCACACACGGCCTTGCCGGGTGTCTGTGATGCCTTGTCGAGACCCGCCTTCTGGCGCAACAACACTGGTGTCGGCGGTGTCTTCAGAATGAAGGTGAATGAACGATCTTCGAAGATGCTGATTTCAACCGGGATGATGGTGCCAGCTTGTGCTTCGGTTGCAGCGTTGTACTGCTTCACGAAGTCCATGATTTGCACACCATGGGGTCCGAGTGCGGTACCGACTGGCGGCGCAGGCGTGGCCTTGCCGGCAGGGATTTGAATCTTCACGATTGCTGCGACTTTTTTCTTTGCCATGTTCGTTCCTTACTTGACGTTCTCTACTTCGACTTTTCTGTGAGTGAGTTCAGAGCTTCGCCACTTGGCTGAAGTCCATCTCGACCAAGGTCTCGCGACCGAAGATGTTGACGAGCACCTTCAACTTCATATGGTCGGCATTGATTTCTGCGACTGTTCCGCTGAAGTCCGCGAACGGACCTTCCTTCACGCGCACGCTCTCGCCCTCTTCGTACTCGAGCTTCGGTGCCTTGCGCTTCGGTGCTGCCTGACCATCACCCTTGGCCGACAAGAAGGTTTCGACTTCCCGACGTGACAGCGGCGTTGGCTTCTGACCCTTCTGGCTCTGACCGACGAAACCGGTGACGCCAGGCGTGTTGCGGATGCAGAACCAGGTTTGGTCGTTCATGTCACATCGAACAAGCAAGTACCCCGGGAACACCTTCTTTGCGACGGTCTGCTTACGGCCTTGCTTGAACTCGACCACATCTTCCATCGGAATCACGATCTCGTGGATCGAATCGCCCATGTCCATGGACTGGATACGCGAGCGAAGGTTCACTTCGACCTTCTTCTCATAGCCAGACTGCGTGTGCACGACGTACCAAGAGCCGGGCTTCATCCACGGCTTTTCGACCTCTTCTTCTTCGTCATCGTCTGATTCGAAGTCGGTGTCGACGACATCGTCGCCCGACAGGTCGAGCACGACCTCAGGGGCTTCTTCGTCTGTGTCAGTTGTGGGGTTGAAAATGTCGCTCATGTCGTCTCGTCAGTCCTTGTACAGCCAACCGGAAAACACGCCGAAAACCGCATCGAGGGCACCGATGTATGTGGTGAACACGATGACGGTGGCCAGCACGATGAGCGAATACCGGCGGATTTCGGGCCATTTGGGCCATGCCACCTTGTTCATCTCGTCACGTACCTCGCGCATGTACTGCGCTGGGCCGACTTTGTCCTCGTCACGACCCTGTGGACGCGCTTGCGGCTGGGTGCGCACGGGATTGCCCTTCTCATTGAGGGCTCCCATGCGCTTCATCGCGCGCTTTTGTTCACGGTTCATTTCGACTGACATGTTGTGCTTCCGCGTTGTTCGTTCTTTGCAGGGCAAGAGGGACTCGAACCCCCGACCCTCGGTTTTGGAGACCGATGCTCTACCAACTGAGCTATTGCCCTTGGCGAGCCCCATGGGGATGGAACTCGTTACCCACAAAGAAACCTGGTGTTAGCGGGTCTCCTTGTGAAGAGTGTGCCGACGATCGCGGGAGCAGAATTTCTTCATCTCCAGACGCTCGCGGTCGTTGATCTTGGACTTCATGGTGATGTAGTTCCGCTCTTTGCACTCTGTGCATTCGAGCGTGATCTTCACCCGCTTGTCACTCTTGGCCATGGCCGTTCCTTAATTCCTAACTGGATTCCTGGTTGATCCGAATTACTTGATGATCTTCGTGACGCGACCCGCACCAACAGTGCGACCACCCTCACGAA
>DAIOTI010000193.1:0-923 GCA_036752105.1 Ilumatobacteraceae bacterium
TCAAGTTCTGGTGTTGATTGTCCTCGATGACGGGACTGCCCTCGACGGCGGTGTGTCGTACCGCCAGATCTCCAAATATTGCTGACTCTGTCGGGCGCGGGATCGACTGTGTAGGGAAGTACAAACCCACGTGAACTCCTTCCCGGAATTGTCGCACTATCTCGTCGAGTGTGTGTTGGGCATTGACTTCTCGCACCACGAAGATCCTGACAACCCCGACATCCGGCAATGCGTTCGGGTCCGATTTTGCATGTGCTCTGGTCAAGAGTCGCTTGTGTGCGGCCCAGTACGACTTCCCTGGCGGTGACTGCCAAAATTTTCCGTCGGTGTCGTCGAGACTTATCGCCCAAAGCCTGTCAACCTTGTCCAAGAGCTCAATCGACAACAAGTTGTCGCCGTATTCGCGGTAGATCTCTTTGGACTGGACCTCAAGAAGTCTCTGTCTCGTCTCAAGCAGAATCTTCTGGGTGTGCAGACGCAGTGGGTTCTTGTCAACGAATACGTCAAGTCTCTTCGCCGAGGCAATCGAACCCGCGGCGCTGTCCACATGGGTGATGAACTCCAGTAGGTCAGGAAAGAGTGGTGAGTCTGTTCGAATGTGCTCCGTTAGATGCATCATCTTCTCCTCGCTCGACCATCTGCGGAAGACCTCAATTGTGAGAGTCAGGAGCAGACCCAATGAATTCGTCGCCGCGAACATCAAGACGCGCGAGGAGCCCCCGTTCAGGCCCTTCGCATCGGCGGTGTCATCCAACATGAGCATCACAAAGGAGAGCGTCAATGTGATGGCCACCGGCACCAGGCTCAGCGCGAATCTTCGGTCAATATTCACCAGTTTTTGGCGACTATTCTCCATGATTCCTCCTCATAATCTCTTGGCCCCCGATGAATGCCGTGGCCAATCCGGTTGGCGGGGTCGTCGG
>DAIOTI010000193.1:933-3801 GCA_036752105.1 Ilumatobacteraceae bacterium
ATCCTCGAATGTGGATTCATCCGTGAACGTCTCCGGATTGAACACGACGAAGTCGTTGATGGGCTGATTTCCCACAACCGTACGTCCGCGGATGGAGGCAATCTGGACTGCATCCTCCAGCGAGATCACTCCAAGCTCACGTTGAAATCTCCTGAACAATCGCGGAAACGCGCCGTATGTCCGGGGATGCGGGAGTCCGTGTGGGTTAATCAATCCGTCCGTGCACAATGAGACATACGGAAGTCTGAGAAACGGGGCGATGTTGTCCTCGGAGTTGTTGAAGCTAATGATGCTTGCCTGCAGGTTCGAATCCGCGATCACACCAAAGAACCACCCAAAAGCCTCGAAACTGAACTGATCAGCACTCACATTCTCAAGAATCACTCTGTCGAGCGGACGCCCAAGCAGGCTCTTGTCGTGGCACTCGGCGAATCTGATTCCCTGCCATCCCGACGAGAATCTCCACCAGTTATCCCACGACGTGACATCCTCGAGAATCTGGAGCCGGGCGCGTTCGATGTGTTCTTTGCTTCGCAGCATCTCGAGGGTCTTCCTGTTGTCGTCGCTCTGTAGCCAGCCCGGAAGGAACACGCTCGCCATTGTGGAGCCAGCGATGTACGGATGAAGATCTGCCGTCAGTCGAAGACCGCGTTCGTTCACCATTTCGTCGAGCATCCGGATGAGATGCGGCGTGAATCGCCAGTTGTCACTACCTGCTGTCTTGATGTGGCTGATGTGCAGCCGACAGCCAGCCGCTAGGCAGGCATTTGCGACCTCTTGTGCCGCCGACATGACGTTGTAGCTCTCGGAGCGGAGATGAACGAACATGACCGAGTCGAATTCCGCGAGTACCGAGGCAAGGGCGAAGAGCTCGGCTTCGTCCGAGAAGGATGCCGGCGCGTAGACGAGTCCGGTTGACAGACCGCAGGCCCCATTGAGCAACGAATCCCTGAGGAGGTCTGTCATCGACTGGAGTTCGCGAACGGTGAGCTTCCGGTCCGCCATGCCGCTGACGTATCGACGCAACGTGGAGTGTCCGACGAGATGTGCGGTCCGTGTCCCTGGAATTTTGCGATTCTCCGTCACGTATTCGCCGAATGTGGACCAGTTCCAATCTCGTGATTCGAGTTCTCCGTCCAGGCCAGAGATGAATTGTGAGTAATCCGAGATGTCGTCTGGTCTTACCGGTGCCGCCGAATACCCGTCCTGGCCGAGCACCTGAAAGGTGCAACCCTGCAACAACTTGGGTACATCGCCCAGAGCATCGCCCTCGGACGTAGACCGGAAGCGGTACAGATCGCTATGTGAGTGCATATCCACAAAGCCGGGGCACAATACGAGTCCCCTGCCATCCCTTATCTCGATGTCACCGCTGAGCAACCGTGTTGAGTCGAGGACGACTATCCCGTCATTCCCCATGAGGATGTCGTGCAGTCCGTCACTGACGGATGGCACACCCAACGTGTGAATTTGTTGGTAGGCAATCATTTGTCCGAGGCCAGCGTCACGGGAAAGGATGCATACCAGGCCACAGCATCCACCAAATCGTCCACCGGGCATTGATCGTGAGCCGTGTGCGCGTGAATCTCATCACCCGGACCGAAACCAAGGGTCGGAATGCCAAGCTTTCCCATCGAGGCGACGCCATTAGTCGAGAAAACCCAATGGGAAGTCTCGGTCGAAGGACGGCTGGTGTTGTGGGTGTTCGCCACCGCCGCACGGACAAACGGACTGTCCTCGTCAAGCACCCACGTGCGAAATTCCTTCGGCTGGGTCCACTCGAGCCCTGTGTAGGCGGTTGCTTCGTACTGAAGGACCTCGATGGTGGCCGAGATTCCCAGAGACGCCGCGATATCGCGCAGTTCGGCCAGCGCCCCCTCGGGTGTCTCCTCCAGGCTGAGTCGTCGATCGACAAAGAGGGTGGCCGTTGACGGAACTGCGTTGAGGCTCGGCGTGTCGCACTCGATCTTCGTCACAGCGATTGAGCCCTTTCCGAGAAATGAGTCGCTGTCGAGGCGGTTGTTGAGCCGTGAAATCTCGGTAATCAAGGGGGCGATGCCGGTCACCGGGTTGATGCCTCTCTCGGGTGCACTCGCATGACAAGACTGTCCGTGGATTCTGAGGTATGCCTCGATTCGCCCCCTGTTGCCCCGATAAACCTTGCAGGTTGTGGCTTCCCCCAACACCACCAGCTCGGGGGCGGGAACCACCCCGCCCGTGAGGACTCCGTAGAGGGCGAGTCCGTCACACGACTCTTCCTGGACTGATCCGATGACGTACACCGAGAACACATCGGGGTTGCCCATACGAGACCACTGGGCGGCACCGTAGATCATTGTTGCGATTCCCGCCTTGTTGTCGCTTGCCCCGCGACCGTGAATGATCGACCCTTGTGCCGTCTTTTCTATGACGGGATCAAAGGGATCCCTCGACCACTCTGCTCGCGAACCCGTGTCAACAGTGTCGATGTGAGAGTCGAAGATGAGGGTCCTCGGTCCGTGCCCGAATCTGGCGATGAAGGTTCCGGCAGCATCTATCGTGGCGGAGTCAGCACCCAGATGGATCGCCTCATCAATTAATCTCTGTGCTACTGCTCCCTCCTGTGTGGACAGTGATGGAAGGCTTATGAGGTCGCGCAAAAATTCGGTCACTCCGGAACGCGACAGCTCCGCCTCCTGTATGTAGATGCTCATTCTTTTTCCCTTCCTTCTGAAGCGAGTGAAACCAGGACTGAAAGTAGGACATTGGCCCCGATCTCGATGTGTTCCCGCGACGAGAATTCTGACGGATCGTGGCTGATTCCGAGATGGCTCGGCACGAAGACCATGCCGGTGGGGCACACGCGGGCCAGCATCTGTGCGTCGTGAC
>DAIOTI010000194.1:0-3795 GCA_036752105.1 Ilumatobacteraceae bacterium
CAATTGGTGTGGTGGCAGTTGCAAGTTCAGACGGTGGGTCGCCCTCGACAACTGGAGTGACGACTGTGAACGTGACGCTCACCGAGTTTGCAATCGCACTTGACCCTCCGACGGTGCCTGCCGGAAAAGTCATACTGCAAATCAACAACGCTGGGTCTGCAGAGCACAATGTCGAAGTTCCTACACTCGGGAAGAAGACGGCGAATATCGCAGTCGGTGGTCAGGCAACGCTCGAGCTGGGTGACATCACGAATCCTGTGGAATTGATCTGCAATATTCCCGGCCACAAGGAAAGCGGAATGGTCGCAACCCTCGGGATCGGAGATGGAACACCGCTCGCATCGGGTGAGATGACGCTGACGAACGACCAGATGGACGAAGCAATGGCTGCGGTCGCAAAGCGGTTTCCTGAAGAGACAAAAGGAACCGGTAACGGCGAGCTCGAGCCGAAGATCTTGCCTGATGGTACGAAGGAGTTCACGATCACCGCTTCGATCATCGATTGGGAAGTCGAGAAGGGCAAATTCGTCAAGGGATGGGCGTACAACGAGCAGATTCCGGGTCCGATCATGCGCGTGAATGTTGGCGACAAGGTTCGTATCGTGCACAAGAACGAGTTGCCTGAGTCGACGTCAATGCACCTACACGGCATTCGTGTGCCGAATGCTGCAGATGGAGTCGACCCCTACACCCAAGATGCCATCAAGCCCGGTGAGACATTCACTTATGAGTTCACTGCGCTAGAGCCGGGAGTGGGTATGTACCACTCGCATCACAATGCTCAGGTTCAGGTCCCGAACGGACTCGCTGGTGCACTCATCGTCGGCGACTGGAAGACATCTGCCATGAAAGTCGCTGCCAGCCGTGTCAAGGACTCAAACGGCAAAGCCGAGCAGGAAGTCGTGATGGTTCTGAATGATGCTGGAACGATCGGACTGTCGCTCAACGGCAAGTCATTTCCAGCCACGACTCCGTATGAGATGGCAGTCGGCGAGTCGATGGTGGTGCATTACTTCAATGAAGGTCTCATGAGTCACCCGATGCACTTGCACCAGCCTTCAGGTTTGGTCGTGGCGCACGACGGCAAGATGCTGGAGTCTCCATTCTTTGCAGACACAGTCAACGTTGCCCCTGGAGAAAGATGGACCGTCGTCTACACCGCCTTAGACCCTGGTGTGTGGGCTTGGCACTGTCACATTCTGAACCATGCTGAAACTCCATCGGGCATGAAGTACATGGTGACTGCCGTCATCGTGAAGTGATGAGTGCCTCGGAATCGAGTCCCTCGTGCGTGCCGGATCACACCGTCACGGGCAGGGACTTGATTCCTCGCACAAACGCCGAGGCTGTGTAGTCCGGTGTCATGTTGGCGTCAGCAAGTCGTAGTTCTGGTGCGCGACGGCTGAGCACTTCGAGCGCAGTTCGAATTTCGAGTCGGGCGAGGCTCGAGCCGAGACAGAAGTGCGGTCCGAAACCGAAGGCAATGTGCTGGTTCGGTGAGCGCGTGACGTCGAAGGTGTCCGGGTTGTCAAAAACACGCTCGTCTCGGTTTGCCGAGGAATACATCATGAGTGCTTGTGCTCCAGCAGGAATGGTGACTCCGCGTACTTCGACGTCTTCGGTGGCGACGCGATTCATGCACACGATGGGACTGACCCAGCGAAGAGATTCCTCCACTGCACTCGGAATGAGGGACTCATCATCGACGATCGCTTCCCACTGATTGCGATTGTCGAGAAGTGCGTGTAGCCCACCGGTGATGACATTGCGCGTGGTCTCGTTGCCACCAACAAGTAACAACAGCGCATTGCCCTGTACCTCGTCGAACGTGAGCGAGCCTTCATCGCGTGCTCCGACGAGGATCGACACCAGATCTGCTCCTGGTGCCTTCTCGCGCTCAGACACCAATCTCTGCAGATACTCGTACCACGCAAATGCAGCATTCATCACTTCCTCTGTGACGTTCTCAGGGCCATCTGCGCCTTGAATCATCTGGTCACTCCAATGTTGGAGCATCTCATGGTCCTCGTACGGCGCGCCGAGCATCTCGCCGATGAGTGTCATTGGAAGTGGGCGAGCGATATCGGCGACGACGTCGAACGTTCCCTTGGCGAGCGCACCGTCGACAAGCCGTGTGGTCACTTCTTGCACATGCGTTTCGTATCGAGACATCTGCTTCGGGGTGAAACCCTTGGCCACTAGTCGTCGTTGCGAGCTGTGCGCAGGATCGTCGTTGTCGATCATCGACGGCTGTGGGCCACCGTTCGGTCGAGAACCTTGGGCGTTGGAGAACAGGTTCGGCTGGCGCTCTGCCCAAATGACGTCCTCATGCAGCATGAGGGCGTAGGTGTTGGTGTCGGCATCTTTGGCAACTGGTTCAGTTGCGCGTAGGTGCGCAAAAGTCGGATGCGGGTCGACATACCAATGTCGGTCAAAAAAACGGGTCCCCATGGCTGGAACTGTAGTGCAGCACCAATTTCCTGTCTCCAGCCAGCCACAATGGGGAGATGACATCTCTCAAAGACACCTTGAAGACCGACCTCAACACCGCGATGAAGGCCAGGGCTGAGATCGAAGTGTCGACATTGCGCATGGTCCTTGCAGCAGTCATGAATGCTGAGGTTGCCGGCAACGAGGCTGTCACCCTCACCGACGACCAAGTGATCGCGGTGATGATGGCTGAGGCCAAGAAGCGCAACGAAGCAGCCGAGGTCTATGAGCAGGCCGGTCGTGCCGAATCTGCGACGAAGGAGCGTGCTGAACTCGCCATCATCGAGCGCTACCTTCCTGCCTCTCTCAGCGACGAAGAGATCAGTGTGATCGTCCAAGAAGAGGTCGCCAAGGCTGCCGCAGATGGGCACTCTGGCGGCAAGGCGATGGGTCTTGTGGTGAAGGCGGTGCGAGCACGGGCCGGGGCCGGGGTCGATGGTGGTCGAGTGGCGGCGTTGGTGAAATCTGCTCTTGGGTCATGAACGAACTGGACCCAGCTTTTGTCGCGGATGCACCGCCAGGTAGGGCGCCTGTGTCTCCGACATTGCAGCGCGTGATTTCTGCTGCGCGGAGAGTGAATCGCGCATTGGTTCATGTCGACCCCGCAGCTGACACACCGGATGTGGCCGCTGACTTTGAAGGTCTGGCAGAACGTCTCGAAACACTTGGCACGATGGAAGTGCGCCAAACTGAGCTGAACCGTCGAACCCGAAACCCAGCCACGGGGTCGATGAACCCGATAGCTCCTCCCATCACAGTCGACATCGTCGACGACATCGTCGTCTCGACGGTCTCATTCAGCGAGGCCTACCAAGGGCCTCCTGGAACGGTTCATGGTGGTTGGGTAGCGGCACTCCTGGACGAAACCATGGGACGAACACGATTGCTCGTCGACAACAATGTGGTGACGGGCTCTTTGCATGTTCGCTATGTCGCCCCGACACCCATCAACACCGATCTTGTCGGTCGGGCGTGGATCGTCGACCGTCAGGCAAAGAAGATGATCGTGCACGGCGAAATTCGCGCCGGCAAAACGGTCACGGCAACTGCCGAGGGAGTCTTCGTCTACATTGCGCGAGAGCGGTTCGTGTCACTCGGCAATATCGACAACCCGGAGGTTGGTTCGTGAGTACTTCTCTCATCCTTGATTCACTGCGTCGCAGATTCCGAGCGCTTCACTCGCTTTATGAAGATGCGACTGCGACCATGACAGTTGACCACGTGAATCATCGGGAGCGTGAAGGTGTATTGCCGATCGCCTTCAGTTTGTTCCACTACGTGAACATGCACGATGCGTCCTTCATG
>DAIOTI010000195.1:0-3795 GCA_036752105.1 Ilumatobacteraceae bacterium
GCCTGAGGCGCAGGACGAGAGTTGACGTTTGCCAATACCTCCTCGACCCAACCCCGTGCCAGAGCAAGCTCCTCACGAGTGACAGTGAGCGGAATCATGACTTCGACGACGGGCTTGTAACCCTGTGCCGCCACTTCATCGGCTGCATCCATGAGCGCACGAACCTGCATGGCGTAGAGACCCGGCTTGATGACACCGAGACGCACGCCGCGCGTACCGAGCATCGGGTTGAACTCCGCCCAACTTTCTGCAGCTTTCAGCAACGCCTGCTCTTCTGCGGTCAACCCTGTGGTCGCCTTCTTGATTTCCAACTCGTCGACGCGAGGCAAGAACTCATGCAACGGAGGGTCAAGGAGACGCACCGTGACGGGAAGACCCGACATTTCCTTGAGAAGAGCGGCAAAGTCTTCCTTCTGCACGCGGCGAAGTTCTTCGAGAGCCTTCTCCTCTTCGGCTGGCGTGTTCGCAAGAATCATGCGACGCACCACTGGCAGACGGTCTGGCGCCAAGAACATGTGCTCGGTACGACACAGGCCGATTCCCTCGGCACCCAACTCACGTGCCTTGCGGGCATCTTCATCGGTGTCAGCATTGGCGCGCACGTCGAGTTTGCCCTTGCGCACTTCGTCTGACCACTTCAAGATGACGTCGAATTCCTTCGGTGGCTTTGCAGCCGCCAGCTTCAGTTCGCCGACGACGATGTCGCCGCTCGTTCCATCGATCGAGATGACGTCACCTTCTTTGACAACGACGTCACCCACACTGAATTGCTTCCCAGAGATCTGAATGGCTTCTGCGCCGACCACAGCCGGCGTTCCCCATCCGCGCGCAACGACTGCCGCGTGACTCACGAGACCGCCACGTGCGGTGAGGATTCCCTTCGACGCCATCATTCCGTGAACGTCTTCTGGGCTCGTTTCGCTGCGCACCAAGATCACGGCTTCGCCGCGTTCCGCTGCTGCCGCCGCGTCGTCTGCAGTGAAGTACACCTTGCCGACTGCTGCACCTGGCGAAGCTGCAAGTCCTTTTGCAAGTGCCTTGCCCTTGTTCGCGAACTGCGGATGCAACACCTGGTCGAGGTGGTCGGCAGCGACGCGCATGATGGCCTCGCGCTTCGAGATCTTCCATCCACCCTTCGGTGCTGAGGGTTTCGTCATGTCGACGGCCATCTTCAATGCTGCCGCTCCGGTGCGCTTTCCGACGCGCGTCTGCAACATCCACAACTTGCCTTGCTCGATCGTGAACTCGGTGTCGCACATGTCCTTGTAGTGCTTCTCGAGGCGGCGGAAAATGGCCATGAGCTCGGTGTGGATCTTCGGGAAGTGACGCTTCAAGGCATCGAGATCTTCGGTGTTGCGGATTCCTGCAACAACATCCTCACCTTGTGCGTTGACCAAGAAGTCTCCATAAGGCTTGTTCTCGCCAGTAGCCGCATTCCGGGTGAAACCAACTCCGGTACCAGAGTTGTTGTCCCGGTTTCCGAACACCATTGCCTGGACATTGACGGCGGTGCCGAGTTCGTGACTGATCTTTTCTCGCACGCGATATGCGATTGCACGAGGTCCATTCCACGAACGAAAGACCGCCTCGATTGCACCGCGCAATTGCTTTGCTGGGTCTTGCGGGAATGGCTTACCGGTTTCTTTTGCAACGACTTCTTTGTAGGCGTCACAGAGTTCCTTCAACGCCGCTGCAGGAACGTCTGCATCGGTCTTGGAATTGGTGCGTTGCTTCACTGCTTCGAGTGGATGTTCGAACTTCTCGCCCTCGATGCCGAGCACGATGCGTCCGTACATCGAGATGAAACGGCGGTATGAGTCGTACGCAAACCGCTCATCGCCCGTATTCTTCGCGATTCCGAGCACACTCTTGTCGTTGAGCCCCAAGTTGAGGACGGTGTCCATCATTCCGGGCATCGAGAACTTGGCACCGGAACGCACAGAAACGAGCAACGGATCGCCGGCATCTCCGAGCTTGCGACCCATCTTCTTCTCGAGCGCCGCGACATGCCGTTTCACTTCGTCATCAAGACCCTTTGGCCAGCCGCCATGCATGTACGCACGGCACGCATCGGTAGAGATAGTGAAACCATGAGGCACGGGCAACTTGAGGACACTCATCATCTCGGCCAAGTTGGCACCCTTGCCGCCGAGCAAGTCCTTCAATTCCTTGGGCGCGCGGCGGTGTTTGTGGTCGAAAGCATAGATATAGGGCACGAGAGACGAGTCTAGGCGGGGACGTCTTGCCGGTGACCATCCGTAGGCTGGAAAGCACATGTCAGGACTGTCGCTCTTCGGCTTTCCGGTTCGCGTTCGTCCCGGATTCATCGTCTTTCTTGGCCTCATCGTGTTCCTGTACGGCGGAACGATCGGACTGTGGGTCGCGGCGGCAATCGGAGTCTTCACTCTCGTCCATGAACTAGGACACGCATTCGCTGCACGAGCAACAGGTGCAGATGCAGCGATCTCACTTGATTTTCTCGTCGCCTATGCGTCCTATCAACCGTCGCGCGAACTCAGATGGTGGGAGCGCGCTGGTATCGCCTTGTCTGGTCCTCTCCTTCAAGTCACTGTCGGATGCATCGTTCTCGCATTCATGCGCGTGAACCCTCTCAGCGAAACCGACGTCTCGTCGAGTGATGCCTCTATCGCCATCTGGTGGGCAGGTGTCGCGCTCGGTCTGTTGAATCTCGTACCCCTACTACCACTCGATGGTGGTGCACTCGTGGCGAGCATTCTCGATGCCTTCTTCCCCGGAAAAGGTCGGGTGTGGATGTTGTACGCCAGCCTGGTGCTCAGTGCTGGTGCACTCGTCGTGATGTTCGCGACCGGGTCAACCGGACTTGCCCCGTTCATCATCTTCATCATGATTTTCCAATATCAAACTCTGTCTGCCGAGCGCGCGCTTCAGAGTGGTCCCATCTCGCCGACTGGTGACCCTGAGACTGACCTGTTCCTCGTCACGTCACTCGTGTCCAATCAGCGATATCGCGATGCCGTGGCGTTTGGTCGCTCTGCCTACACCCAGTGTCCGAATGACCAAGTGGCACTGCACGTTGCTCGTGCGTCCACCTTGCTCGGTGATGACCACTCTGCGCTCGCGTGGTTGCGTGCCGGTCTCAGGTCGACCTTGTCAAAGGAGCGATTCCGCGAAGCGGTCCGGTCGAACCCAGAACTCGCTCACTTCAGCACCGCGCTTGACGCGCACTAGCGCTCTCTCCGCTCCGCGCGATGTGACGACACCAACTTCTGTGCCATCGACGACGACATGTGACCCGACGTCACCCACTTCGCTAGCAGGTGCGACGACCAACTGCACAGGAGCAGATGACCCGCGCGAGTCCATTCGCTCGACTAGTTCTTGCCCTGGATAGCAGCCTTTCGAAAAACTCACCGCCACACGAAGGATGCCAGTGGTGGCTGGGAGGTCACCGACGTCGATGTCACATCCGACTGTCGGCCACCCAGCATCGACGCGGCGCACGTCGTAGTCAACGTGTGACATCTTGGTCCCTGCGACCGGCAAGGTTGCAGCATCGCCGATGATGTCGACGTCATCGACACCACCCCACCACCGAGATGCACAGCCGACGACGCCACTGCCGACATCTCTGGCGCCAGTACCGAAATAGCTTCGGACGACCCAATCACTACGACGCATCGCAACTTTTGAACGCAAGATGAACTTCTTCAACCTTGTCATCACAGCGTCACCCAAACCGCTGTCAGTGTCCAGCGTGAACACCGTGTCCACGTGGCGCACGACCCGTAACAACGCGACCACATGACCACTCGG
>DAIOTI010000196.1:0-2502 GCA_036752105.1 Ilumatobacteraceae bacterium
TGGGGTCCTCGTGAAGATGTCGGTACCTGTCGGAGCTGGAATTCGACTGGCGGGAAGTGACATCACACGAGGCGATGTGTTGTTCTCAGCCGGTGTCGAAGTCAATGCTGCGATGCTCGGAGTGCTCGCGAGTTGCAACGTCCGCGGTGCATCAGCTCATCGCCGTCCACGTGTGGCAGTTCTGTCGACTGGAGACGAACTGGTGGACGACGGCAGTCCACTTCGTGTTGGCCAGATTCGAGAGAGCAACCGAACGATGTTGCTCCGGCTCGTCACTGAAGCGGGCTGTGTGGCTGTCGATTACGGCATCATTCGCGACGATGAAAATGCCCTCGAGCGGGTCTTGCGCGACGCCGCCGACACTTGCGACGCAATCGTCACTAGTGGTGGAGTGAGCATGGGTGACTACGACGTGGTGAAGTTGGTGCTGTCACGAATTGCTGACATGTACTGGATGCAGATCGCGATGAAGCCCGCGAAACCGTTCGCTTTCGGTGAGATCTCTACAGGTTCAAAGAAGGTGCCGGTTTTCGGGTTACCCGGCAACCCGGTGTCCTCGTTCGTCAGCTTCGAACTTCTCGCCAGACCGGCACTTCGCTCGATGGCGGGTCACCCCGTAGTCACGGCATTTCGTTCGTATGCGACCGTGGTTCTTGATGACGAGATTCGACGAAAGTCAGACGGAAAGGTGCACTTCGACAGGGTCTTTGCCTACTGGCATCAGGATGGTCGACTGCACGTTCGTAGGGGTGATGCGCAGGCCAGTCATCAGTTGTCTGCCACCGCGCAGACGAATGCATTGCTCGAAGTCCCCGATGGTGAAGGAATGAAGGCAGGCGACACGGCTCGGGCGTTGTTGTTTCGCCCTGCATAGGCTGTCGCTGTGGAATTGGTGGATCCCTTCGGGCGTACCGTGCGCGATCTGCGTATCTCGGTGACGGATCGCTGCAACTTTCGCTGCACGTATTGCATGCCCGAAGAGGGAATGGTTTGGCTCGACAAGTCGCACATTCTGACTTTCGAAGAAATCGAGCGAGTGGCGCGCATATGCGTGGAACACTTCCACGTTGACAGTCTTCGACTGACTGGTGGTGAGCCGACGGTACGTGCCCACCTTCCAGTCCTGATCGCAAAGCTCGCCGCTTTGCGAGTGCCTTCAGATGCGAACACGCCACGAGCAGGCAAGGTGCCAGACCTAGCGCTCACCACCAATGGTTCGACCTTGCGAAACAACGCCAGTGAACTTCGTGGCGCAGGTCTTGAGCGAATCAATGTGAGTCTCGACTCATTGCAACGCGAAAAGTTCGAACGCATGACGCGTCGTGATGAGTTGCACAACGTTCTCGAAGGCATTCGAGCTGCTCAAGCCGCAGGGTTCGCACCCGTGAAGGTCAACGCCGTCATCGAGCGCGGAGTAAATGACGACGAGATCGTGTCGCTCGCAGAGTTCGGCCGTGACAACGACGTCGAAGTTCGATTCATCGAGTTCATGCCGTTGGACGCCAGCGATGAATGGGAACGACACAAGGTCGTGAGTCAAGACGAAATCGTTTCCTGCATCGATGCGGTGCATCCGCTTCGTCAACTTGCCGCGCGCGGCGCTGCGCCGGCCGACCGGTGGGCATATCTAGACGGGCGCGGAACCGTAGGCGTCATTCCCTCGGTCACGAAGCCTTTCTGTGGTGACTGCGATCGTGTTCGTCTCACGTCAGATGGGCAGTTTCGTACGTGTCTCTTCGCCACGAACGAGTTCGACGTACGCGCCTTGCTGCGAAATGGTGCGAGTGACGGTGAAATTGCAGACCTCATTCGCCAGGCAGTCGGCACGAAATGGGCCGGACATCACATCGGTCAGGTGACTTTCGTGAAGCCACGTCGCACCATGAGCCAAATCGGCGGTTGACGATGTCGACCGGGGTTGACATTGCTGTCAGTGGTGAAGTCGCGACGCTCACGCTGAACCGTCCAGAGAAACGGAACTCTGTAACTCATGGTATGTGGCGAGAGATTGGCGATTCGGTAGAAAATCTGGCGAGGAATCCGGATGTCCGAGTGCTCATCGTGCGTGGTGAAGGACACCATTTCTGTGCTGGTGCGGACATCGGTGGTCTGGGCGACGGTGTCGCCGGTGACTATGCACAGGACAACTGGCGCGCCGAAGAACAGTTGGCCAATTTTCCTGCTCCGACCATTGCCGTCGTGAGAGGAAACTGCATAGGTGGCGGAGTCAGCATCGCGCTCACGTGCGATATTCGTATTGCTGACACCACCGCGACGTTCGGTATCACGCCTGCGAAGTTGGGCATCGTGTATCCCTCGAATTCGCTGGAGCGGGCTGTCCGCGAACTGGGAGGGTCGAATGCAAAGAGACTCCTGTTCACTGGCGACATTGTCGACGTTCACGCAGCTCGCAGTCTCGGGTTGGTACACGACGTTCATGGTCCCGACGCTCTCGACAAAGCGGTCGACACAGTTGTTGCTACTTTGTTGTCGCGATCGTCG
>DAIOTI010000196.1:2512-3792 GCA_036752105.1 Ilumatobacteraceae bacterium
CTGCAAGTGGCTCGGTGAGCGAGGCCACGCGACGCAAGTGGGCTTCAGTGCCGAAGGCATCGGGCGAACTTGACGAAGGAATCGCTGCATTCAGCGAGAAGCGTGCCCCTCTCTTTCCGTGGCGGCGTCAGCTGTCCTGAAGAATGGCTTCGTAGCCACCCAAGACGTCGCTCACATCAGTGAATCCGTGCGCACGCAGCACACTCGCCGCAAGCGACGAACGGTACCCACCCGCGCAGTACACGACTGTCGGTCGCGAAGGAGACAGTTCACCGAGTCGCCGAGAGAGTTGCGCGATGGGAATATTCACCGCAGTGTCGAGTTTTCCGAGGTTGGTCTCACCTTCGTTGCGAACATCGACGATTTGAATTTCGGTCACTTGATTGCGTCGGTCGGAGAATTGTCGCGCCGTGAGTCGGGAGCCCTTCGACACGACATCTGGACGGCTGACCAGGTCTTCGACGCTCAGCCAGCCGAGGACATTGTCATAACCAATGCGGGCCAAGCGCACTTTTGCTTCAAGTTCTTGCCCTGCTTCACACACGATGATGACTTGGTCAGTTGGTGCGACGACCGCACCGGTGTATTCGGCATAGCGCCCCTGCAATCCGACATTGAACGAATGTGTGAGATGGCCCGCAGCAAAGAATTGCGCATCGCGAGTGTCAACAACGATCACTCCGTTTCGCTGATGTTGCAGCACGTCGTCGATAGAGAGGTGGGTAGGGGCAGTGTGTTCGTCGAGGAGTGGGCGATGTTGTTGGTTTCGAGTTGCGTCGTAGACGAAGTATGCAGGTGCAGGTGGTTGACCCTCGGTGACGACGTCAATGAAAGTCTGTGCATCACTGAGTAGCAACGCATAGTTCGTCGTGCGTTGCTCACCGATGGTGGACATGGTTTCAGTCGACAGGTTCTTGCCACAGGCTGACCCTGCTCCGTGGGCAGGCAGAACCCGCGTGGCATCGGGGAGGGTCAAGAGCTTCGTGTGGAGCGACTCGTAGAGCATCGAGCCGAGTTGTTCTGAGGTGTGGCCGACAGAAACGAGCAGATCTGGCCGACCGACGTCGCCGATGAACATGGTGTCACCGGTCAGAACGCCGTAGGGGACGGCATCACTTGGGCGCTCCCAGACGACGATGGAGATCGACTCTGGGGTGTGCCCCGGAGTGTGGCGGATTTCCAATTCGACTGTTCCCAGACTGTGCCGTTCACCGTCGGAGAAGAGGCGGGCCTCGAATTGTGGATTCGCACGTGAGCCGTATGCGATGGCTGCTCCGGTG
>DAIOTI010000197.1:0-3776 GCA_036752105.1 Ilumatobacteraceae bacterium
AAGTTTCGTGCTGACCCACGAGGGCACCAACGCCACGGTGGCCGCCGGAATGATTCAGTAGGGCTGTCATGTCTCACGACGTTGTCTGGCACCATGGTCTCGTCACCCCCGCCGTGCGTCACGAGTCGCTCGGATGGTCCGGTGCCACCATCTGGCTGACCGGGTTGTCAGGATCTGGAAAGTCGACCATCGCCACACATGTCGAGCAGTTGTTGGTCGCATCGGCGCGACCCGCATACATCCTCGACGGGGACAATCTGCGAACTGGGCTGAATGCAGATCTTGGTTTTTCCGATGATGATCGCCGTGAGAACATCCGCCGCGTCGGTGAAGTTGCTCGTCTGATGGCAGATTCCGGGGTGGTGGTGCTGGTTCCCGTCATCAGCCCCTTCCGTGACGCTCGAGACGGAGTGCGCGCGATGCATTTGGCAGCCAACCTCACATTTTTCGAGGTGTTCGTCGATACACCCATCGAAGAATGCGAACGTCGCGACCCGAAGGGCATGTATCAGCGCGCTCGACGTGGCGAGATCACCAACTTCACCGGTATCGACAGCCCGTACGAGGCGCCTCTCGCGGCTGACCTTGTTGTTCGACCTTCAGATGGTGATGTGGAGGAGTTGTCGCGCCGCGTGTGTTCGCTCGTTGTGTGACGCTCAGGCGCGACCGCTCGACCTGAATAACTTTTCCCACTCGTCGTTCACCTCGTCAGAAACTGGTTTCATGGTGGGGGGCGGGACCACGACACGCGGTTCCCCGAGGGCATCGAGAACGGCGTCTATCGCATGTTGTGGATTGGCGACGAGTGACTCGTACGTCAAATGAACGGGTTCAGCGCCGGTGTCGGCGAAGTATTCGTTCCAGTCGCCGTAGTTGTGTCTTATTTCGGAGAGAGCGTCGGCAATTGCGCGCTCGTCATAGGTCGCTACACCGTGGCCGGGCATGTCGCTGTGCCACCGGTTCGTTTGTTGGGCCCTGACGAAAGAGATGGCTTGACGGACGTCGTTGTCGCGCCGAATGAGAACCCATGTGACAGGTGCGCGCCAGAAACCCGCGTCATCACCACGTCGGAGCAAGTTGTCTCGATACTGGGTCCAGTGAATCTTCAACCCGAGGACGCCATTTGACGTGGTGTGCTCGGGTGCAATACGTGTCAGATATTCAAGATAAGACTCGTGGGTGTAGTGGCGGATGTGACGAGGTAGGTCGTGCCGTGTGACTTTACGTAAAGCGGCGGCCCCGTAGCCCAGGGCCGACAGTGTCGGAACCCCGAGGCGGGCACGAGTGTCGGTGAACAATTTGGTGTGGATGTTCATCATCTCCATCGGGCGACCTGCCACACCGGTGGATCGAAGCAGTGACGACAGAAGAGTCGAGCCAGAACGCTGGACAGATGCGACTATCAAGGTCTTTCGAATGGACGAATCGGCCACGTGTCAACGATAGGCGTCGTCGTGTGCGCGTGGCATCATGGTCAGGTGAAGCAAGTTCTCGGGTTCAGTCGATTCATCGTCCTCGTCGCTGTCATCGGCCTCGGGGCCACGACCATCGCAAGTTTTGGTTGGGGAGTCGCCAAGTCCGTGAAGCTCATCGGCGACCTCCTCGAAGGTGCATGGCGCGATGACGTCACCATCGTTCAGCTTCTCGGAGTGATCGACATGTATCTGCTTGCGGTGGTGCAGCTCATTGTCACGATCGGTCTCTACGAACTCTTCATCGACGAGCTCCCAGTTCCACAGTGGCTGCGCGTGGACTCACTCGACGGATTGAAGAAGTCCATCATCGACGTGCTCATCGTCTACATGGGAGTCAAAGGAATCGAAGGATTGCTCACGAAGAAAGATGCCCTTGATTCGCTCAGTTTCTCCGGTGCCGTGGCGATCCTGGTGATTGCACTGACCGCATTTCGTGCCTTTGGTGTGGCACGGAAGAGTTGATTCCTACCACTCAGTGTTGACCGCTGGCAGACCCGAGACTCACCTCGATGGCCTGGCCCGTGACGGCTGCCGCGTTCGAGTCGCAGAGGTACATCACGGCATGTGACACCTCCTCGGCAGAGAGCCAAGGTCGACCGAGCTTGTTCATCGCCGCATAGCGAGGCAGGACGTCGTCGCGTGTCGGCTGTGCAAGATCCGGACAGAACAGGCTGTACATCGCCGGGTTGTGCAGCATCGGAGTGTCGACCGACGTGGGGCACAGCGCATTCACGGTGATGCCATGACTGGCGACCTCGATCGCAAGTGACTTTGCCATACCGATGAGTCCCCATTTACTCGCGACGTAGTGCGCCAGATTCGCGTTCCCCATACGGCCGCTCATCGAGGACACGATGATGATGCGGCCGTAATTGCGCTCGAGCATGTGGGGCACCACCGCTCGTACGGTCTTGAATGCACCATTTAGGTTCGTGTCGACCATGGTCGTCCATTGCTCGTCGGTCAGTTCCCAGAACTTTCCGAAACCAACGACACCTGCATTGGCCACGCAGATATCGATCCGGTTGAAGGCCTTGATTGCAGTGTCCACCACGTTCGTCATTGCGGCGGTGTCGCGAATATCAGCGACGAAAGACAAACACTCTTGGCCGATCTCTTGCACCAGAGCTTCGGTCTCGCGAAGTTCTGCTGCTGTGCCGAGTGGATACGGAACGGTGTCGATGTCGGCTGCAATGTCGACGAGCACCAGTCGTGCTCCGGCACGAGCGAGCGCCAGTGCATGCGAGCGGCCTTGTCCACGGGCCGCACCCGTCACCAGTGCGACTTGGCCTGTCAGATCGGTCATGTCTCAACACTAGGAGGCGGCATTCAACGGTGGGCAATGTGACTCACTAGCGTCGTTTGCATGGATGAACTCTTCGACGGGAACGACGCAACAGGGCTGGCCAACCTCGTTCGAGAGAAGAAAGTGTCGGCACGCGAACTCGTCGAGTTCTCGATTTCAAGAATCGAGGAACGCAATCCGGTGATCAACGCCGTCGTTGCCCGGCGATTCGAAGAGGCCCTGGCCGAATGTGAAGTGCCGTCAACGGGCCCACTTGCCGGTGTTCCTTTTCTCGTGAAGGATTTGGGCATAACGGTCGCAGGGCTTCCTTCGACTGGCGGGTCTCGCCTCTATCGCGACGTCGTCGCGACCGAAGACAGCGAATTGACGCGTCGATACAAGCATGCCGGTCTGATCATCTTGGGAAACACGAACACTCCCGAACTCGGTCGAAACGCGAGTACCGAGCCAGTTCTCTTCGGTGCATGCCGAAATCCGTGGAACCTTGGCCACTCCACCGGGGGTTCGTCAGGGGGGAGTGCTGCCGCCGTGGCGGCTGGTCTTGTTCCGGTGGCTCACGCCAATGACGGCGGTGGCTCGGTGCGCATTCCAGCAGCTGCATGTGGTCTCGTCGGACTGAAGCCAAGTCGCGGCCGAGTGCCGTCGATGCCCGCGCGCACCCTGTTTCGCGCGCCGTTGTCTATTGCCAACTCGGTGACGCACACGGTTCGTGACACAGCGTTGATGTTGGACGTGGCCCAAGGGGCCTACGTCGGAGACCCTTATGTCGTCGCACCACCGGTGCGCCCGTACGTGCAAGAAGTGGGTGTGGCACCTGGATCACTTCGCATCGCCGTTGATCTCGCCACACCGAATGGAGTGGATGTTCACGAGGATTGTGCACGAGTCGTGGAACAGACGGTCAAGGTTCTCGAAGGCGTCGGACACTCGGTCACGACCGACCGTCCTGCATTTCCGCTCGATGCTCTCGCGACTTGCATGCAGATCTACATGGC
>DAIOTI010000198.1:0-3775 GCA_036752105.1 Ilumatobacteraceae bacterium
GTCCGGAGTTGAAAGGCCACAAGCATCCACATTGGCTCGGTGAGCGAAACAGTGCTTCGACCTTCGGCCACTTCGGTGGTGCAGGCACTTTCGCCTGGGTCGACCCGGTGGCCGATGTTGGTTGCGTGATGTTGTCTGACCTGGGTTTTGACGAATGGGGTCTCACCTATTGGCCGACCTTCAACGATGCGATCGTCGCGAAGAAATATCTGCCATGAAACTTCGTAGCGGTGATCGCGTGATGGTGCGCACGGTGGACGACGATGGATGGCCCATGGTGCGCTACGGGAATGTCTGCGAACAATCAGTTGACGATGGCCCAATAGTCGTGGTGTACGACGAGCTATCCGGGGCCGACATCGTCGACGCTTCCGAGGTTCGCTTGGTCAATATGACGAGTGTCGAATTGGTGCTGCACGGTTTTGATCTCTCTGCAGACCCGGAACTTCGCCAGGGTCTTGCTGCCATGTGGCGTGCCGAAGCAGACGTGGCTGGTGTTGCCGTGGTGAACATGTACCCACTTGGCGCAGGGCTGCGCGACAGCAGTGACACGTGGGCTCTCGCAGAAGTATCTGACGCCACCGACACTTACGTCGTTCGTGTGCACACAAATCCAAACACGCCAGACACCGTCATCGTGCGCGCAGATCGCCCCAATCGCTGGGACTGGTGACGTGACAAAGTCGAGGCAGAGCGGCATGGCAGTGCTGCTGGTGTGTGCATTTCTTGCGGCGGTCTCGAACTCGGGAATATTTGCCGCACTCTCAGATCTTCAAGACAAGTACGGCTTCAGTGACGCTGGACTCGGCTATATCGCAGCCGCAGGTTTTCTCACTTCCGTCGTCGTTTCGATCACTGTCGCGCCATTCGCCGACCGAGGACACCCGAAGATGTTGGTCGTCGTGGGCCTCGCAGTGTCTGCTGCTGGTTCTGCACTCTTTGCCCTCAGTGGTTCGCTGTTTGCGTTCATCGTTGCTCGTGGACTCATCGGTGCAGCCATGGGAACTGCAGGCCCGGCTATTCGTGCTCTGGCCGCAAATCTCGACCCGAACCGAGCCGCAGAGCGACTGGGGCGTCTGCGCGGCATCGAGATGGCCGGCTTCACAGGGGGTCCGTTAATCGGTGCGCTGCTCATTGAAGCGACGAGCGTGAACGGCATGTTCGTGTTTTTCTGCAGCTTCGCATTGTTCGCCCTCGTCGTGGTTGCCCCACGTCAATTACCCACACTGCCCACCTCCGGTGAGTCGCAACGTCTGAGCCTCGGGCTCTTACGACTTCGTCCCATTCGTGCCGCATCGCTTGCATCTCTCACGTTGTTCCTGCCGGTCGGCATCTACGACGCCCTGTGGGACCGATACGTCACCGATCGCGGTGGCACCAACCTCATGGTCGGACTCTCGTTCTTGCTCTATTCGATTCCGTTCATCTTGTTCGGTGCACGCGGTGGTCGCATCGCAGATCAGCGTGGCGCCCGCACCATGGCGCTCATCGGAATCGCATGTGCTGCGCCGGTTGTGTGCCTCTACGGGTTGCTCACGAACGCATGGTTCATCGTGCTCTTAGGAACAGTCGAGGGACTCGTCGGTGCCATTGCACTGCCGGCAGCACAATCGATGATGGCTCGCGCAGCGCCTGAAGGTCGTGCGGCCGCCGCACAAGGCTTGATGGGTGCTGGTGACTTGTCAACGGCGGCAATCGTGTCGCTGATTGCGCCGATGATCTACGGATCGGCCGGACCGGAAGTGACTTTTGCCGTCGCCGCCAGTGCGATGGCTGTGCTCGGACTTCTGGTCGCGTATGAAAGTCGAGGAGTTCGCAGTTAGCTGAGGCGCTCGATGATCATGGCCATTCCCTGGCCACCGCCGACACACATGCTCTCGAGACCGTACTGCTTGTCTTCCCACTGCAGACCGTTGATGAGCGTCGACATGATGCGAGCTCCGGTCATTCCGAACGGGTGTCCGAGGGCGATAGCGCCACCGTGGATGTTCAACTTCTCCATCGGAATGCCGAGCTGGCGAGCAGAAGGCAGCACCTGAGCAGCAAATGCTTCATTGATCTCCACCAAGTCGATCTGATCAATGGTCATTCCTGCACGCTTCAACGCTTGACGGCATGCTTCCACCGGCCCGAGACCCATGATCTCTGGGTTCAAGCCCGACACACCGCTCGACACGATGCGTGCAAGCGGGGTGAGGCCCAACTGCTTGGCTTTCGTGTCACTCATGACCATCACTGCGGCAGCACCGTCATTCAACGGACACGCATTACCGGCTGTGATCTTGCCGTCAGGGCGAAAGACCGGCTTCAACTGCGACGTCGCCTCGTAGTTCGTTCCTGCTCGCGGACCGTCATCTTTCGACACCACAGTTCCATCTGGAAGTGTCAGCGGCGTGATTTCGCGCGCAAAAAAACCATTGTCCATGAACTCACAGGCGAGGTTGTGTGAGCGCACACCGAAGCGGTCCATGTCTTCACGCGACACGTCTTCGATTTCTGCGACGTTCTCTGCAGTCTGACCCATCGCGATGTATGCGTCGGCAAGACCGTTTTGTGGCGACCACTTGGGCTGTCCACCTTGGGCACGCAAGGCACTGTGCTCCATTGATGGCTTGAAGATGTCGTTTGGCGCTGTGTCAGCTCGACCATGTACGTATCGACTCACAGTTTCAACACCTGCGGCGATGAAGCAGTCACCCTCGCCTGCCTTGATTGCATGGGCTGCCATGCGAATGGTCTGCAGACTCGAAGAGCAGTAACGATTGACAGTGACACCTGGAACATCGTCGAGGCCCGCAAGAATGGCGGTCATACGCGCGACGTTGAAGCCACTCTCGCCAGCGGGCTGCCCGACTCCCATCATGAGATCTTCGACATCTGAAGCCTTCACCTGCGGCACTTTGGCCATCAGTGCTTTCACGATTTGCGCCGACATGTCATCTGGGCGCAGGTCGATGAGCGAACCCTTCTGGGCGCGGCCGATGGGGCTACGGGCGGTGGCGACGATGACTGCTTCTGGCATGGATCTTCCCTTCACAAGTCCCGCACATTCGCAGGACGGCTCGCAAAGAGTAGCCAAGCAACCCCCGCATCGGGGAGTTGGCACGCGTCAGGTCACAGGTCCGAGAGCCACTCTCCACGTGCATCGGCTGCTACCACGACCCGTTCCAGCTCCTCCAACTGCACGGAATCTCTCACTCCGAGCAGACGCGCATAGAAACGCAGACCCTTGGGAGTTCCAGTCACCCTGACGGGAATGCGAGACCCGAGATCTGCCCCGTACTCGGTGGGAATGTCGACAGATTCGACCCCAGCTGCATGCAAGTCAGCCTCGTCGGCGGCGAGTTCCCCACCGTTCAATTGATACAGATCGGCGTCGACGAAGAAAGTGAACTCGGCCATGTCGGCGAACCTATCTGTCCGGTGAATTGGCGTGTCGAATCGGGCAATACAGTCACTGACATGGAACTCCCCGTGGTACCCCTCGAAGACATCGATCTCTCACTCAACGAATTCTGGACCAAGGATCGCGCGTATCGTGAGGGCGCTTTCAAGACGCTTCGCGACGAGTCTCCGTTTCACTTCTTCCCCGAGGCGATCATCGAGGATTCGCCGTTCCCTCGCGGCCCCGGCTATCGCGCACTCACGCGCCACGAAGACATCTGGCATGTGAGCCGAAACCCACAGATTTTCTGTAGCGGCAAAGGCTCGAACATCGGTGACATGCCCACCGAACTGAACGAGTTCTTCGGGTCCATGATCAATATGGATGACC
>DAIOTI010000199.1:0-3766 GCA_036752105.1 Ilumatobacteraceae bacterium
GTGCGATTGCTCCGGGCCGGTCGCGTCATCGCTTCCGGCACTGGTAGCACCTTCTTAGTGTCCCGGGCGGCGGGAACCATCACGGCCCAGGTGCTGCTCCCCACAACTGCTTTTGGTGGCAGGTGACAGGCTGACGAGGTCGCCAATATTGGGCTGACACCCTTCGTTCGTCTGCCCCATAAGATTCAAGTCGTCGTCGATTGTGGTTGGCGCTGAGCGTTACTTGGGGGAAGCATGTTCGATCTCATTATCCGTAGCGGCTCGGTGGTCGATGGCACCGGTCGGGCCGCATTCGTCGCTGACGTTGCAATTCGTGACGGGAAGATCGCTGCTATCGCACCTCACATCGACGGCGAAGCGCGCGAGACCATCGATGCAACTGGGTACATCGTCACGCCTGGTTTCGTCGATGTTCACACGCACTACGACGGTCAAGTCAGCTGGGACTCGTTACTCGACCCGTCGAGCAGTAACGGTGTGACCACTGTCGTCGTCGGCAACTGTGGTGTCGGTTTCGCACCAGTTCAAAAAGGTAAAGAAGCCTGGCTCGTGCAATTGATGGAAGGCGTCGAGGACATCCCCGGTACTGCATTGCACGAGGGAATCACCTGGGAATGGGAGACTTTTCCCGAGTATCTCGATGCCATCGGTCGTCGCACATACGCCGTCGACGTTGCCGCATACGTTCCGCACGGTGCCGTGCGCGGATATGTGATGGGTGAGCGCGGTGCGCGCAACGAGAAGGCGACTGACGATGACTTGCGAGAGATGTCGCGCATCGTGCAGGAGGCTCGCGAAGCAGGTGCTGTCGGTTTCTCGACCAGCCGCACGATGGCGCATAAAGCACGCGACGGTGAACCGGTACCTGGCACTTTTGCCGACATGGACGAGATGAATGCGATTGCACGCGCACTAGAAGCAGGCGGAGGTGGCATCTTTGAGATTGCGCCAGAAGTGTTGCCTGCTGATGCCGATGGCGCGGGTGGGTTCATGAGCGAGCTCGGCTGGATGCGCGAGATGGCGCTCGCTACGGAATTGAAAGTCTCATACTTGCTGTTGCAGAACAGTCAAACGCCGACGATCTGGCGCGATGCACTCGACTTCAGCCAGAAGACTCTCGATGACGGCGGCTATCTGCGACCACAAGTTGCTGCGAGGCCATTCGGAATGATGATTGGTTGGGCGAGTTACAACCCGTTTCTCAAACGCCCGACATTCATGGACCTGTCGTCACGGCTGTCAGGAGACGAGTTGCGTCAGCAGCTTGCGACGCCGGCAGTGAGAGCGCGAATCCTCTCTGAAGCCGATGTGGCGCCTGATCCGACTGTGCCCTTCGATGGAATCGGTGGGTTGTTCCAGATGGTGCTCGACCGCATCTATGTGATGGGCGAAGATGTCGATTACGAGCCGCTTCCAGATCGAACCGTCGCCGCAGCAGCGAAGCGTCTCGGTGTGAATCCCTTAGAGATGGCCTATGACCTCATGAACGAGAGCAACGGGAACTCGTTCCTCATGTTCCCGTTCTTCAACTACGAAGACGGTAACCATGATGCCATCTACGACATGCTCACTCATCCTGCGGCAATCAGTGGTCTTGGTGACGGTGGTGCGCACGTTCGCATGATCTGCGACGCGTCGATGACCACGTACATGCTGACTCATTGGGCACGTGATCGACGTCGCGGATCTCGTATTGCTCTCGAAGAAGCAGTTCGCCTGCAGACCTCAGCGACCGCTGACTTTGCAGGCTTCTCTGATCGCGGTGTGTTGGCGGTCGGGAAGCGCGCAGACATCAACATCATCGATTTCGAGAACCTGCGCATCCACTTCCCACACGCGCAAAACGATCTTCCTGCCGGTGGCACGCGACTGTTGCAGATGGCTTCTGGTTACAAAGCAACCATTGTCAATGGGGAAGTCACGCGCCGTGATGGTCGAGACACCGGCGCACGACCAGGACGCCTCGTGCGCGCGTGACGACATGCAATTGACCCGCCTCGATGATTATCAGTCATGGCTACTGTCCAATGGCAACCTGCATGTCTTGATAGATCCTTGGTTGACGGCCGAAAGAATCTCAGGTGGCTTCGATCGTGTGCACGAGCACAACTTCACCGCGGTGGATGAACTTCCGAACATCGATGCTGTCGTGTTGTGTACACATGTGGAAGACCATTGCCGACCCGCATCGTTGGCGCTGTTGCCAGCCGCCACACCCGTTCATGGGCCCCGTGCCGCAGTGAAAATTGCACGAGGGCTCGGTATGACCAGCACGCACGCACACAATGTGGGGGATACCTTCGTTCTCGGCGAGGGTGCCGGAGCAATCGATGTCACAGTGGTGCGGACTGGTTGGCCCTTGTCGTTGTTCGCCTATGCATACGTCTTTCATGATCGGCAGTCAGGAAAACGTCTGTTTCTCGATGCCCACCTTCCGTCTCGACGTTTGTCACGTGCGGCCGGACGCGTCGATGCATTTCTCACTCCGGTGCGTGGTGTTCGAGCCGTTGTCATTCCTGCCACGTCGGGCCCGTCTCGTGTCGCACGAACTGCAAAGTCACTTGGTGTCACCACGCTGATCCCGACATCGCTTGATCCCCGCCGTGACATGAATTGGTGGCAGCGACTTGTCTATCTGTCGTGGGGTGGAACCAAGGCCCTTCAGAAGAAGGTCGGCGACGGTCTACGCGTTATTCCAGAGAGCGAGAAGACGGTCTCCCTATAACATGAGGGAATGGCCGCCCAGCCGACAACAACGCAATCAACGGTACGCATCGGAGTTCTCGGTTGCGGAAATGTCGGAGCCGCATTCATTCAATTGGTGAATGACCAGGCAGACGTCATCGAGGCACGCACCGGTGTGCGCCTCGAAATCGCGCGAGTGGCAGTCCGCAACGTCAGTCGTGACCGTGAGGTGAAGCTCGACCCCGCCATGGTGACTCGTGATGCGCACGCGGTGGTTGACGACCCGAATGTGGATCTCGTGGTCGAGGTCATCGGTGGCATCGAGCCAGCCCGAGAGCTCATCTCCACGGCGCTCGGCAAGGGTAAGCCTGTCGTCACGGCCAACAAGGAGTTGTTGGCCAATGTCGGCACCGAGCTGTTCGCCGCATCCGACACTGCAGGGGTCGACCTCTTGTTCGAAGCGGCGGTCGCCGGCGGTATCCCGCTCATTCGTGTGCTTCGAGAGAGCTTGCGCGGCGAACCCATCACGCGAGTTCTCGGCATCGTGAACGGAACCACCAACTACATCCTCACGAAAATGACTGAAGAGGGCGCCGATTACACGGTCGCACTCGCCGAAGCGCAGCGCCTCGGTTTCGCTGAGCGTGACCCAACCGCCGACGTCGAGGGCCTCGATGCCGCTGCCAAGGCAGCCATCATCGCGAGCATCGCCTTCGGAGCACGTGTCGTTGCCGGCGATGTGTACAACGAGGGCATCAGCGGCATAACCGGTGCTGACATTGCCATCGCCAAGCGTCTTGGTTACGTGGTCAAGTTGTTGGCCATCGCAGAAGTTTCTTCTGATGGCGAAGTAGCTGTTCGCGTCCACCCAGCGATGGTGAAGAACACGCACCCGCTGGCGAGTGTGCGTGACAGCTTCAACGCAGTCTTTGTCGAAGGTAAAGCGGTCGACTCACTTATGTTCTACGGACGTGGAGCAGGGGGCTTTCCCACCGCAAGTGCTGTGCTCGGTGACGTCATCGACGCCGCCATCAATCTTCGAAAAGGCGCACATGCCACCATCGGCACCTTTGCTCGCATG
>DAIOTI010000200.1:0-3760 GCA_036752105.1 Ilumatobacteraceae bacterium
GCTCAGCTCAGTCGGATTGCAAGGCGACGGAGTGCCGCACTGGATACAGCACGACCTTTCGCAGTTGGAAGAGGTTGGCGCGAATGTCGTCGCAAGTATCTGGGGTAGGAGCGTGGGCGACTATGCCCGCGCGGCAGAACTTCTTCGACCAGTGTGCGATCGACTACTGGCAGTTGAGGTGAACTTGAGTTGCCCGAATCTCGAAGGCAGATCGGCAATTTTTGCCCATGACGCCGACCTCAGCGCGCAGGTACTTGCGGTCGTTCGAGCCGAGCTCCCGTCGGCCTCCTTATGGGCAAAGTTGAGTGCCAACACTGACAGGATCGTCGACATCGCCGGCAGCGTGCATGCAGCAGGAGCCGATGCGGTGACGCTCGTCAACACGATGCTCGGGCTCATGATCGACACTCACACACGTCGCCCAGTGTTGGGGAACGGTGGGGGTGGGTTGTCTGGTCGAGCCATCCATCCGATCGCCGTGAGAGCAATTCATGACGTTCGTCGCGCACATTCGGCATTGCCGATTGTCGGGGTCGGAGGAGTCTCCAATGGTGACGATGTCATCGAGATGATGTTGGCGGGTGCCTCGTTCGTGCAAATCGGTACGGCGACATTTTTTGACCCTCGCAGTGGAGTGAAGATTCTTCGTGACGCATCACGACGTGTGCGCGAGCTCGGAGTTGCTCGTTGGCAGGACTTGGTGAACGCCGCACATTAGGCTTGACGCATGTCAACAGGCGGTACGACGAATCAACTCGCCGTCCCGCCGCGCTCCGCGGACATTGAACTGGTCGCGCAGGTTCGGGAGAGGCGACGTGAGTTCGTCATCCAAGCGGCCTCCGAACCGACTCGACTCGCATCTCTCTTGAAATCGGCGCGAAGTGACGCCGCTCTGGTCGACTTGTTGGTCGTCAAAGTGCTGCAAGAACTGCCGACCGTCGGCAAGGTGAAGTCTCGGCGCGCTCTTGCCGATCATGGACATGATGAGTTCGTCGCAGTCGGTCAATTGAGCGATGTTGATATCGAATCACTCATTGCGGATGTGCTGCGATGACGGTGGATTCACCACTCATCATCGTGGTGTCGGGTCCCGGAGGTGCCGGCAAAGGAACGATCGTCGATGAGCTCGTCGCACGTGACGAACAGCTGTGGTTGAGTCGGTCATGGACGACACGCAAACAACGTGACGGCGAACCTGATGACGCGTATGTGTTTGTCGATCGCGACACGTTCCTTCGTCACATCAAGCAAGATGGCTTTCTCGAATGGACTGAATTCTTGGGGAACTTGTATGGCTCACCGATGCCTACACCGGAAGACGGCCATGACATCGTCCTGGAAATTGAGCTTCACGGAGCGCAACAAGTAAAGGTTCGGCATCCCGAGGCTTTGCTCGTTTTCGTTCAACCGCCGTCGCGTGACGAACAGCGCCGTCGTCTTCAGGGCCGTGGAGACCCGGACCATCATGTGGTCGAGCGTCTCCGTAAGGCCGACGATGAGGAACGACTCGGTGCCGAATTGGCCGACTTGGTGGTCGTCAACGACGACATCGACCGTGTGGTGGGCGAGTTGCTGGGCTTCATCGGTGTGGCCCGCCAGCGACAGGGCTAGCCTGACGGGGTCCCTCGGAGGTCCCCTGAAATGACTCGTCAACACGACTCCATGATCCACCCGAAAATTGAGGACTTGCTAGAGCGAGTCGACTCAAAGTTCAGCCTTGTCACGCTGGGCGCATATCGCGCACGTCAGATCAACGCGTACTTCAACCAGTTGGGCGAGGGTCTCGGACACATGATTCCGCCACAGGTCTCTTCGACTGCTCGCAAGCCCTTGTCCATTGCTTTTGAAGAGATTGCTGTCGACAAAATCGTCAAGATTGCACGCCCTGATTACGACGCCATGGAAGCCGAAGCTGCTGAGATGTTTGGTGACCTTCCTGTCGGCGACGTCGCTGTAGATGAGTCCGGTGACGAGTCAGATGTCGCGCCAGATGCCAACAATGACACTCTTGCAGACGCACACGCAGAGGAATCCGCCGAATAACTCTCGTGCGGAATTTGCAACGGTGACGTCGTGAATTCGCTTTCAGGTCGCCACGTCGTCCTGGCGGTCTCTGGTGGCATTGCGGCCTACAAGGCTGTCGATGTCGCACGAACGCTCGTGGATGCAGGGGCTCATGTTGCTCCGATCATGACCGAGGATGCTCACCGTTTCATCGGCCCGGTCACATTGTCTGCACTCAGTTCAGAGAAAGTCCACACCAGCCTGTGGGACGATGACTCGGCAATTCCACACACAAAGTTGGCCCAACGTACCGATGTCATCGTCGTCGCGCCGGCAACAGCGCGTGTGATTTCGGCATACGCGCCGGGCTCGTCTGAGGATCTGTTGACGGCGCCTCTCATCGCGACACGCGCCCCCGTTGTGGTGTGTCCGGCAATGCACACAGAGATGTGGGAGCACCCGGCCGTCCAGGACAACATCGCACTTCTGCGTCGTCGAGGGGTTGTCATCGTCGAGCCCGAGCACGGACGCCTTGCAGGAGGCGACCTGGGGCAGGGTCGACTCGCATCGACCGAGGCGATCGTCTCGGCGGTGGAGCGTGTGCTGCAGACGACAGCTGACATGGCGGGTGTGAAAGTCGTGGTCACAGCAGGTGGCACGCGCGAGCCGATCGACGCGGTACGCGTGATCGCAAATCGGTCAAGTGGGAAGCAGGGCCATGCCATCGCGGCCGAGGCGAAGCGCAGAGGCGCAGAAGTCACCCTCATCACCACTGCAGAGATACCTGTTCCAGCAAGTATTGACGTCGTGCGAGTCGAGACGGCGGCCGACATGCACGCGGCCGTCAACCACATCGCCAGCTCCGCTGATGTCGTCATCATGGCTGCCGCTGTCGCCGACTTCCGTCCCGTCCCGATTGCGACGGGTAAGTGGAAGAAACGTGACGGCGCGGCCTTGGTGACCCTTGAGCCGACTGTGGACATTCTGGCCGACATCGCCAAGTCGAAGCGACCGACTCAAGTTCTGGTCGGATTTGCCGCCGAAACCGACGATGTGATCGCCAACGCACAGGCAAAGTTGCAGTCCAAGAATCTCGACTTGTTGGTGGCAAACGATGTGAGCGCCCCCGGTGTGGGCTTTCAGCACGACACCAACGCCGTGACGCTTCTCACTCCCACTGCCGCCCCACGACAGGTGGCCCTCGCCGACAAACACGAGATCGCCCGTGCCGTATTAGATAGCGTGGCGGAGATTCGCGCGCGGATCACATCTTCCCGTTCATAGGAGACAACGTGAGAAAGTTCACCTTCACATCGGAGAGCGTCACCGAAGGCCACCCCGACAAGATGGCCGACCAAGTGTCAGACGCAGTGCTTGACGCCATCTTGGCGCAAGACCCAAACAGCCGAGTGGCGTGTGAGACTCTTCTCACTACAGGTCTGTGCGTGGTGTCAGGTGAGATCACCACCGAGGCGTATGTCGACATCGCGAAGCTCGCCCGCGAAACCATCAACGGCATCGGTTATGACAATGCCAAGTTTGGTTTCGACGGAAACACCTGTGGAGTGGTCGTCGCCCTCGATGCGCAGAGTGCTGACATCGCACAAGGCGTCGACAAGTCTGAAGAGCTCCGTGCCGGTAAGAGTGGCGAGGACTTGTTGAACAGCCAAGGTGCAGGCGACCAGGGAATGATGTTCGGATATGCATGCGACGAGACTCCGGACCTCATTCCACTTCCCATCTTGCTCCCACATCG
>DAIOTI010000201.1:0-3726 GCA_036752105.1 Ilumatobacteraceae bacterium
GTTCGTGACTGCACGTCTTCCACGCCCACTTGTCGCAGGTCTATGTGTCGCTGCTGCGATGCCTCCGTGGGGTTGGTGGCCACTTGCACTCGCTGGTGTAGCCCTCTACGGAACTTCGGTCTTGGGCAGACAATCAACTGCGCGGAAGGACTTCTCTTCAGGTTGGCTCTTCGGCGTCGGCTGGTTCTTGCCAGCGATGGCCTGGATGTGGTTCCTCACCGCGCCCGGATACATCATCGCTGTCGCGTTGTTCGCCACATTCCACGGATGTGCAGCGGTGCTCGCCGGAGCACTGTCGCGACGCAGCGATCATCAGGCACCACTGCTCTTTGCAGTCACCCACACACTCGCCGAGACCTTGCGCATGTCATTTCCTTTCGGTGGAGTGCCATTGGCAACTCTCGGCATCGCCAATGCATCGTCACCACTTGCAGCACTTGCGCCATGGGGTGGAGTCATCTTGTTGACCTTCGCGACGTTCTGGTTGATGCTCGGCAGGAAGCGCCTGCAGCGAACTCTCATCGCGACCCTCACTCTCCTACTTGCGTCGAATGTCGACTTGACGCGACCTTCCAACGACGAATACACCGTCGCGCTGATTCAAGGAGGAGGCGAACAAGGCACGCACGCAATCGACACAGATCCGCGTGAGGTGTTCGACCGTCACATGAGACTCACACGCTCTGTGGCGAGCAATCAGAACATCGATGCGGTCATCTGGCCAGAAAATGTCATCAATGTCGACGACTTCGAGACCTCACCTGAGTTCGACGAGCTCGTGGCAGAAGCCAAACGACTCGCAGTGCCGCTCGTCGTCGGTGTCACCGAAGACGTCGACGCAGACGGTTTCACCAATGCGCAACTGGTCATCACCGCTGATGGAACGATCGAGGATCGCTACGACAAAGTTCGGCGCGTTCCCTTCGGTGAATACATGCCATTCAGAAATGTGTTGAGCGCGTTGTCTGACTCGACGAATCTCGTCCCCCGTGATGCAGTCCCGGGTGTTGGTCCTGGCGTTCTCACTATCGGTGGAGTTCGTGCGAGTGTGGCGATCTCATGGGAGGTGTTCTTCGGTGGCCGCGTCGATGAGGGCGTTGAGCGTGGTGCCACATTCATCATCAATCCCACCAACGGATCGAGTTACACCGGCACGATTCTGCAGACGCAACAAGTTGCATCGTCGCAGTTACGTGCGCGAGAACAAGGACGACATCTCGTTCAAGTGTCGCCGACGGGTTTCTCGGCTCACGTCACGAATCGCGGCAATGTGCTGCATCGCACGGGCATCTCAGAAGCAAAGACCATCATCGCGACGGTTCCGCTACGTGAAGGTCGCACCTTGTACTCCTACACGGGCAACGCACCGCTCATCTGCTTGTTGTTGTTGGTCCTCGCAGCCGCCATGTGGACCCGGCGCACATCCAGCACTGCTGCGTAAGGAGTTGAGCCACCACTGCTCGGTCAGGAGTCAAAGAGGTGACCCACAGTTAGCCTGACCGACCTATGCGTGAGCCGTACGACCCGAACGGTCCCCTGCGCATCGCCTACCTCACCTATCGCGGCAAGCCCCACGTGGGCGGCCAAGGGGTGTACACGCGACATCTCACCAAGGCCTTAGCCGACCTCGGGCACCATGTCGAAGTGTTCGCCGGCCAGCCGTACCCGATCCTTGACGAGCGCATCGAACTGCACAAGTTGCCGAGCCTCGACATTTTCAACGACCAGTACCCCGGACGTCTGCCTGCATATTGGGAACTCAAGACGTGGCCCGATGTCGTCGAGACTGCACAATTTCTCACTGGCAAGTTCAGCGAACCATTGGCATTCAGCATGCGTGTGCGACGAGTGTTGAAGGAACGTCAACACGATTTTCATCTCGTGCACGACAACCAATGTCTCGGACGTGACATGTTGAAGGTCGAGCGCATGATTCCCACCATCGTCACGCTGCATCACCCCATCACCAAAGACCGCGAACTCGAGATGAGCCACGCACCGAACTGGTGGAAACGTCGCAGCGTCGGTCGCTGGTATTCCTTCGTCACCATGCAGGGCAAAGTGGCCAGTCGCATGCCACGAATCGTCGTCGTGAGCGAGAACAGCATCACCGACATCAACAAAGACATGGGTGTGTCACTCGATCGCATGCGACTTGTGCCCGTCGGTGTGGATCCCGATCTGTTCAAGCCTCTGCCTCACGTGCAACGCAAGCCAGGTCAGCTCATCACCACCGCCAGTGCCGATGTGGCACTCAAAGGTCTCTCCTATCTCTTGGAAGCACTGGCGAAGTTGCGCAGTGAACGCAATGTGCGACTGACGATCATCGGCAAACCGAAGTCTGGGAAAAGTGCCGACCTCATCGATTCACTCGGCCTCCGGGACTGCATCGACTTCGTGTCGGGTGTCTCCGACGAACGAATCGTCGAGTTGTATGCAGAATCTGAACTCGCAGTGGTACCCAGCCTGTATGAAGGTTTCAGCCTTCCGGCAATCGAGGCAATGTGCACCGGCACGTGCCTCGTGGCCACCGACGGTGGTGCGCTTCCTGAAGTCACTGGTCGAGACAACGACACAGTGCTCAGTTGTCCGGCCGGCGATGCCGATGCGCTCGCAGCTGCCATTCGACGCGGCCTCGACGATGCAGCACTTCGCGAACGCATCGGAGCCGCGGGTCGCCAACGCGTCGTCGAACGCTGGAGTTGGCGTCACTGCGCCGAGCTGACTGTCGCGCAGTATCGCGAAGTGCTCGACATGCCTCACAATCGCAAGAAGCTGGAAAACCCGTGCTGACACTGCGTTTCGACCGACTCAATGTTCGACAAGGCACGTCGTTCCTCGACGCCGGTGCAGGCTTCGGACGACATGCATTTGCAGCTGCACGAGAAGGTGCGCGCGTCGTGGCCCTCGACTACGCCGCAGAAGAGGTGGTCGGCACGCGTGCCACATTCGGAGCAATGCTCGAAGCCGGTGAGATCTCACCAGACAACTACGGTGGAGTTCTACGTGGCGACGCAACTCGATTGCCATTTGCCGACGGCACCTTCGACACTGTCGTCACTTCTGAAGTACTCGAACACATCCAAGATGATGTAGCTGCCATCAAGGAACTCGTTCGAGTGTTGAAGCCCGGCGGAACGCTCGGTGTCACTGTTCCGTCTTGGTGGCCCGAGAAAGTCAATTGGATGCTCTCCGATGAATACCACGCTCCGAAAAGTCGCGGCGGTCATGTTCGTATCTACAGCGGGACCGAGTTGAAGGCCAAGCTTCGCGCAGCCGGAGTCGAGGTCACTGGTTCGCATCACGCACATGCACTTCATTCGCCCTACTGGTGGTTGAAGTGTGCAGTCGGGCCCACCAAAGATGACCACCGTGCCGTTGCTGCGTACAGAAAGTTCCTTGAATGGGACATAGTCACTGGCCCGAAGTGGACCAAAGTCGCTGATCGTGTGCTGAACCCTGTGCTCGGAAAGAGTTTCGTGGTGTACGCCACCAAGCAGCCGGTAGACACGAGAAGTGCACGATGACGACTCTTCCACTTCCTCACCTGCCTGGCATCCTCACCACAGCTGACCTCGCACGTACCGCTGATTCCATTCAGGCACTGCAACTTCCGAACGGAATGATTCCGTGGTACCCAGGTGGCCACTGTGATCCGTGGAACCACGTGGAAACGGCGATGGCGCTCGACATCATGGGTCGACCAGATGCTGCGCTGCGCGCTTA
>DAIOTI010000202.1:0-3725 GCA_036752105.1 Ilumatobacteraceae bacterium
GTCGTGCACGGCTCGTCCTTTTCCAGGAAGTAACGAAAAGCGACTCCGTTGTACACACTGATCATGAAATTCAAGATCAACGTCTCTCTGCCGTTTTCAGCGATGCCCCAAACATAATTTTCCATGGTCGACGACGAATAGAAGGGTCCAAGACCCTTCACGCCCTGTAGCGCTGTGATATTCGCCTTGAGAGTTGCCTGATCAGGAATGAACCATCCGGGCTTTGTTTTCGTCGACAGGTCTTTTGCGAACGCCAACAAGGCCGGAAGTGCCGAAATCGCTGTTCCGGACGCCACGGAAAAGGAGTCGCGCGAGACCTCGATCGACTGTTCCGCGGTCGAAGGCCCCACCTTCATCACCACGCCCCCGGCCGGACCGTAGCCACCCACCGCACAAGCGGAAGTCGATTGACCGAGAGATGCATTCTTTGTCCGCGATGATGCGGACGACGACTGGCTCTCCCCCGAAGCGCACGCCGACGTGACGACGCACGACGCAATCAACCAACTCACAACACGCGAAGATCGCCGCACTTGGATCTGCCCCTTTTTCGACACCTCGAAATCATCACAGAGACCTTGGGGGCATTGTCGGTCAACCGAATCAAGTGTCGTACTAGTACCCCCAGGCCGAGACGGACGCGTCACGAGGAACGCCGCACGACCCCCGACATCATCAGGTAGGCCTGTGCGAGCATCACACGCTGGTTCTGGGTCTTGTCAGCTGCGATTCCCATCACCTTGATCAGCCTGGCGATCGACTTCTCTATTGTTCGCTCACTCACCACCAATCGCACGGCGATCTCCGCGTTGGTGTAGCCCTGCGCAAGAAGACGAAGTACCTCGAGATGCGCGTCGGACAGAGCCCCGGAAGCCTCTGGGGAATTCGATACGACGTCTTCCGCGCGTTGGCCGCCAGCCAAGCAGCGCTCGACAGCCATCGCAAGCACCTCTGGAGTCGAGACGGTCGACTTGACGACGAAGGCAGCGTCGCGAGGCATTCTCGACGAACTGACTCCCAAAAGTCGTGCAGTCTCGTACGTCGAGAGAAAGACGACCCCGAGGCCCGGGCGGTGCCGACGAAGGACTTCGACCAGATCAACGCCATTCGGCCCTTCACCCAGATCGAGGTCGACGACGGCGACAGTTGGGTCGACGTGTTCGACCTCCGTAATCGCCTCTGCGGCGGATCGATATGTCGCTACCGAGACGAAACCGGCACCGAGCAACATCGCCGACACGGCGGAGCAGGTAAACGGATCGTCGTCGACCGCTATGACTCTGTGTGCAGATCGGTCCATCACGACTACCCAACGATAGGGCGGTCACCCGGGATGACCGCCTCAATTTGCGTCGACCCTCCGGCACGAATCATCGACCAGCGTCCGGCGCAAATCGCGTTCACCGAGGAGAGTCCCAAACCCCACTTCTCTGGCATTTCAGCAAGATCCCCTTCCCACTCCTTGAGACCGTCGTCGACAACGAAGATCGAAATACCCCGCTCCACGCGCGAAATCTGGATTTCAATCGACGATGCGCTTCCGTGCCTCACCGCGTTTGCGATTGCTTCCTCGACCACAAGGCCGACCGACTGTGCCGTCGGGCCACATTCGTCGGGTCCTTCCAACGAAAGCCTGAGCACGACATCGACCAGGCCGTGCCAGAGGGCGACCTTGCGACGGACCTCGGCTTCGATACCGTCAAATGTGACTTCTGAAAAGAGGGGTTCGTCGAGCAGAGCAAGCGCCTCGTCGAGGCTACGGGACACCGAAGACAGATCGCCGCTCGAGCGGGCGGCATCTATCGACATGGCACAGGCGTACAGGCGCGACTGCACGCTGCCGTGCAATACCTTCGCCGCTTCATTGGCGATTCGCGCAACCGACGCACTCCGCATAAACGTCTCGCGTGACTCCCCGTCGATTGAATCGCGCCAAAGCGACGTGCTTGATTGGTATCGACGCCGCCAAACCGGGAACGCCGAGCAGACCAACATTATGAAAGCCATGGCCACGATCTCGAAGACGAAGTACGCGTTGCTGATGTAACCGGCCTGCCAAGTGTTGCGGATCGCATTCGCCACGTACGTATTGACTTGCAGCAAACCAAAAGTCAGCAGAAGAATTGATTTTCGCCATTTCGTGAATCTCCGCAGGACCACATTAGAAAGCGCGCAAATCGAAGCAAAGATTGCAACCCCTAGGGAAAGAAACACGATTCCTCTCACGACTCCGAAGGCGCGAATCTCCGCCGGAAGCAGTGCGACCATGATGATCACCGACATGTCGAGGGTCCGCAGAGGTTGGGTCGAAACAGTCGCCTTGAGAAGCGACCGAAGACCAGGTTTCAGGGCCTCGTCATTCCGCAGGGCCTGCAGCCTGCGACTGGTGGGTCGCACCTGATCCGCTGCAATCGATCGCAGAACCCTTGACAACTCTTCTGCTTGTTCGTTGCTCGCAACCACCGACCCGCTGTTCAACACATCCAGACGTGCGCGACCTGCAGCGAGTTCGGCGCTGATCTCTGCGACAATCTGTCGTTCGATCTGCCGTTCGAACTCATCGTGTTTCGTGGTGATTCCGTCGATTTGTGCCTGTCGCACGAGACGAATCCTGGTTCCCGCGATCGCCGAATCCCGTGAGTCGAGTATGACGATCACCACGCAATGGCAAGCGACGCCCAGCAAGACCTGGACCGGTGCCTGGGCAAAGGTGTAACTGAAAGCATCGAGACCTGCCCACTCGGCGTAGACCACAAGAGGACCGAAATACAGGACAGAGGTCACGAAGAGAACCAACATCGCCGGGCCCAGCCCCACCGGCGCGACATCTCGCGTCCGCACAAACGTACGCCCCATAAGGAATTGTCCAGCGACGGTGAGCCCCAAGGACACAGGCAGCACGCCGAGCAGTCCGCCAAAGTCGCCGACGCCGAGCCTCGACACGTCGGCGATCAAGACCATTGAGCCGAAAGCGGCACTGATCAACCACGTTTGGCGCGAGATGAGCCGCGGGCCACCCAGTCGATCGGACAACAACACGGGTCAGAGCCTGCCATGACGGACGCGTCAACCGTATGACCAAGTCCAGAGGCGACGCCGGGAATCAACTTTGGCGGGAGTTGTCCAGGGCACCTTTTCTTCCACCAATTGAGGCGCGCTCTCAAGTCGCCTTCAGCGGCCGCTGGGGGCGATCCCATCATTTGCATGCCTTACACGTCCTCTGACTGACCCCTATTCAATGACCAAACACGCCCTCGAAGCCATGGGCAAGTCGATGCGCGCCGAGACGGCCCCATCTACGCGCCAAACCACGACATACGCCTCATGATGAAGGACATCGTCACGACCAACCAGATGGACCCCCAAGAGGTCGTTCAGCGCATGGTGGAACTCGTCGTGGTCGACACCACGACCGAGAACAACTTCGTGCCGGCCAACATCGTTGAAATGCTCACACAACAAGCAGGGGATGCTCTTCCCTAGCGCTCCGCTAAGAGGAAGCAATACCGCAGGTTGTTGGCGACAAAGTCGCCACCGTATTCGGGCGGACAAACCGTCGTCGGCTGGAACGTTGCCATCACAGCGGCGCATGATCCTGCGGCGAAACCTTTCGTCCGATAGACGTAGTCCGAGGGACACTTGTTGCTTGGCAAAGCCTCAACCACCATTTGTGCAGGCGAAATTGCGACCGCCACGGTCGTAGGCGTTACGACAGCAGGAATGGT
>DAIOTI010000203.1:0-1821 GCA_036752105.1 Ilumatobacteraceae bacterium
TGCCGTCGTTCGAACGTGTGGTCATGGAAACTCCGACACCACGAAACCCATTGGGGGCGAAAGGTATCGGAGAAGCCGGAACGATCGGCGCAACTCCGGCTGTGCACAACGCTGTCATCGATGCGTTGGCGCACCTAGGTGTCGGACATATGGACATGCCATGCACTCCGCGGCGAGTGTGGGAAGCGCTGAACTCAGTTCGTTGAGGTCTGAGTGACCGCTGCTGACGGTCTGTTCGTGACGAACGCTCCGATGAGAGCGATTGCGCATCCGATGAGTGACAGAAGTGCAATCGGTTCGCTGCGTAACACGACGCCAAGAAACAGACTCACCACCGGCATCACATATGTCGTGACTGAAGCTCGAGTGCCACCGACTCTTCCGACCAAAGTGATCGCCATCACGTAAGCGATACCTGTTCCACCGACGCCGAGAGCGATGATCGACAACAGCGAATGCCACGCAAACGTTGCATCGGGAAGTGATGCCAACCCGAAAGGAAGCGTGCAGACGATCGCCACACCTTGTGAATGAACGATCACCGGAAGTGTCCCGTACTTCTGTTGCAGGGGCCCCGACATGTTCAGCGAGATGCCGTAACACGACACCGCGAGAATGATGAGGGACACACCGAACACGCTGTTTGACCCTTCGCCGAGTGTCGGAATAGCAATGAAGACGACTCCGACAAAACCGACGACGAGACCAAGAACCTGTTGCTTTGGTGGAAGTCGTCGGGCGAGCAGGCCTGCGAATGTCGCAACAAACAGAGGAGTGGCACCGTTCAACATGCCGGTGATGCTGCTCGACACATGTTGCTCGGCGAAAGGGAAAAGAGACAGTGGAAATGTCATCCAGAACAAGCCGAGCAGAATCAAAGACGGATAAGCCTCGCGTGGAAGTCTCACGCGCGATCCTTTGAACGGTATGAGCGTGAGAAAACCGAACACCAACCGCATCGGTGTGATCAACTGCGGTGGAAACGCATCAAGACCTTCTGCGATGAAGAAGAAACTCGCACCCCAGATGATCCCGGGAATCACGAGAAGAACCCAGTCGCTGCGCTTCACGATGTCACCGTGTGTTTGCGGAAGCGCGGGCTAGTCGAGCGCACAGCGCCACCGGCAAGCAATAGCCCGACCGCCACGAGTGTCACCATGAGCCCGGCAGCGACAGAGAACGTGACTGTTCGACCGAGGTGTTCGTAATTCAGGCCGGCAAGAGCGGCAGCGACGCCTCCGACAAGTGTCTGAAGCCCACCCATGAGACCCTGCGCTCCGGCGAGTCGCTCTGGCGGCGCAACCATGCTGACGGCCATGCCAGAACCAGTGACGGTGAGACCGTCGACGATGCCGTGGAACAGCCCGATGATCAAGATGATGAGGGGCACAGTGAGAAATCCGTAGGACGTCATGAAGATCGCGCCGAACAGAATTCCTGTCGAAGCTGCCACGAAGGGTCCGACATGTTGCGTGAGCCGACCACCGACTGGCCCGAGGAACACGAGCGGCAGTGCGAACGCAGTGATTCCGACGTTTGACATCCAATTCGCGGCACCGAGATCGTCCATCATGACCACGAACGTCGCATCGAAGGTGCCGATCATGAGAAAGAGTGCGACTCCGATGAAGATCGCGCCAGCGAGCGGTTTGACACGAAGAAGGTCGAATGCGAGACGTTTGTCCGTGCGCAATTCTTCTGCTGTCTCTGGAACTTCGAGACGTGCAACTAGTAGGCCGAGAATGAGAAGTGCACCGGCCACGATGATGAAGGGTGCGCCGAAGCCGACCGTGTCGGCGAGAATTGCCGACAACACGGGAC
>DAIOTI010000203.1:1831-3721 GCA_036752105.1 Ilumatobacteraceae bacterium
GCTCTGCACCACGATGCGACGAACAGCGGGTAGCGCAGCACCAGCACCTACGCCCATCAGGAACCGGCTCAATGCAAGCACAGTGAAGTTGGTGCCGAACGCCATGCCGAGCGTACCGATTGCTTCGATCCATGCGCCGAGCATCACGAGGCGACGTGCATGACCTTTGTCTGCCAATGGCGCGATGAGAATTTGCGCGGCGAACGATGTGAAGAAACCGAGCGCCACGAGAAGTCCGAGACTCGATTCGGGGATTCCGTACTCGTCGCGAAAGTCATCGAGCACCGTGAACATGACGCCGTAGCCCATTGAACTGGCAAGTGACACGACTTGAAGAGTCGGTACGAGCCTGCGAGAAGACATGTTTGCCAGCCTAAGGTGCGGCTAGCTATTCAAAGTGAGATGCACGTGTCGGGACAATTCGGTCCATGACGAACGAAGTCCTGGATGCAAGTCGAACTCATGTACTTCGTCGATGTGCACCCATCGCAAGTCGTCAGATTCTGCATTCGCAGCAAATGCTCCAGCATCTCCGTGCGTGTGCGCAATCACCGTGTCATATCTCCACGGGCCGTGGTCGTCAGAAAAGATCGCGCGCACGTCGAGCATGTGCGCGATGATCCCGGCTTCTTCTTCCGCCTCGCGCTTTGCTGCCGCGACGGCATCTTCATGTGAATCGAGTGCACCGCCGGGAAGGGCCCACGTTCCACCACCGTGAGTCCACGCAGCACGCAATTGAAGAAGCACATGAGGCGCATCGAGATCCGTGCGTACGAGCAGCAGACCGGCTGCTCCGTGGAGGCCCCAATGGCGATTTCCGCAGGCACAGAACACCCATCCGTCACCATCACGCAAGCCCATCGGGGCAATGGTGACACAGCGGGCAGCACAGCCGACTAGGCGAATTGGGAGAGGGTCGAGAAAAAAGCGAAATCCGACTTGTTTGGTCGGGTATTGGCTTGTAGCGTCTGGCGCCTATGACGAATGCCAATTGGGGTTTTGAGACCCGCCAGATTCACGCCGGACAAGAGCCAGACCCGACCACGGGTGCACGCGCGGTTCCGATCTACCAGACGACGTCGTATCAGTTCCGCGACTCAGCTCATGCACAGAACCTGTTCGCGTTGGCCGAGATCGGAAACATCTACACACGCATCATGAACCCCACACAGGGAGTTCTCGAAGCTCGTCTGAGCTCTCTTGAAGGTGGCATCACCACTGCAGTCGGCCTGCCCGGTGCATTGGTGGTGTCGAGTGGTCAGAGTGCCGAGACACTTGCAATTCTCACTTTGGCCGAAGCTGGTAGTCACATCGTCGCATCGCCGTCGCTGTACGGCGGTACGTACAACTTGTTTCACTACACGCTGCCAAAGATGGGCATCGAAGTGTCATTCGTCGATGATCCTCATGATCTCAGTCAGTGGAAGAGCGCAATTCGTCCGAACACCAAGGCGTTCTACGGAGAAGTTCTCGCCAACCCACGCAACGACGTGTTCGATATCGAAGGTGTGTCGAAGGTCGCGCACGAAAATGGCATTCCGTTGATCGTCGACAACACCGTGCCATCGCCCTATGGTGTGCGCCCGATCGAGTGGGGTGCCGACATCGTCGTGCATTCACTCACCAAGTTCATCGGTGGTCACGGCACGTCAATCGGTGGCGCCATCATCGATGGTGGAACTTTCGACTTCGGCGCAAGTGGCCGCTTCCCGAACTTCACCGAACCAGACCCGAGCTATCACGGCCTGGCGTACTGGCCGGCTCTCGGCGCAGGTTCGTACATCATCAAGGCACGTGTGCAGATGTTGCGCGACCTCGGCATGGCGGTGAGCCCGTTCAACGCGTGGCAGATCTTGCAAGGACTCGAGACGCTGTCGTTGCGCATGGACA
>DAIOTI010000204.1:0-3721 GCA_036752105.1 Ilumatobacteraceae bacterium
CCATCAGCGAGAAGCCAGACCTGGTGCATTTTGATGATCATTTTCGCTCGCAGGCGGAACAGATTCGTCCTGGAGAGTTCCCGCACACCCATCTGTTGCAAGTCGAGAAGCCAGGTGAATTGGATGACTTCATCCAGCAACTGAATGAACGAGCGGGAACCAATGTGTCGTTGCAACGATTGAACGAAGGGCTCCACATTCCGTACACGAAGGTGGTGACGTCAGCGATCGCACCGCTCATCGAAAAGTGGGCTTATCTCGACTTCGCGTTGTTCCCGTATCCCACCGAGCCGTTTCCAGACTTGCAGACTCCGATTGTCCTCACTCCGAATGAGACGAAAATGATCATGTACGCACGTGAGGTCACTGAACGTCTCTCGATCGCAGCGGTTGAGGTGCGTCACCGCATTGGTGCGCGTTATGGCTTTTCTGAAATTATTCGTCGCACACGGCAGTGGCGTGACGGTGATTATCACTCCTCACGACCGTGAGTCAGTGTCGGCACATCGGTGCCGAATGATCAACGGTTCAGATTCGCTCGATGATGGTCGCGGTTCCCATGCCGCCGCCGGTGCACATGGTGACCAAGCCGGTCTGCAGGTCGCGACGCTCGAGTTCGTCGAGAAGTGTTCCGATGAGAATTCCGCCAGTTGCTCCGATGGGGTGACCAAGCGCCATCGCGCCGCCGTTCACGTTGATCTTGTCCCACGACACGCCAGTGTCTTTCATGAACTTCAGCACGACTGCTGCAAAGGCTTCGTTGACTTCGAACAAGTCAATGTCGTCGAAGGTCATGCCGGCTTTCTTCACGCAACGCTCAGAGGCTGGTCCGGGGGCTGTCAGCATGATGACTGGTTCGGTGCCGGCGACTGCAGTCATCGTGATGCGGGCTCGTGGTTTCAGGCCGTGGGCCTTGGCGTAGTCCGGTGACGCGATGAGTACTGCTGATGCGCCGTCGACCACACCGGACGAGTTGCCGGCGTGGTGAACGTGATTGATCTCGCCGACACTCGGGTAGGCCTGAAGCGCCGTCTGGTCGACGGTCAATGTGTCGCCCTTTCGCACCTTCTTGCCGTATTCGAGAAAACTCGGTGTCAATTTCGCGAGGTCGTCGATGGTCGTTCCGGGCCGAGGAAACTCTTCGCGATCGAGCGCCAGGCTTCCATCGACATGATGAATAGGTACGAGCGACTTTTCGAATCGCCCTTCCTTGATGGCTGCTTCAGCACGACGCTGACTGTCCACGGCCAGCTCATCGCACTGTTGACGGCTGAATCCTTCGATGGTCGCGATGAGGTCGGCTGAAATGCCTTGCTGCACCATGGGGTAGAGCTCTTTTAGGTGGTCGTTGTTTGCAGAAAATCCGTCAACGTGTTGTGGAGCGTGACGAGACATCGATTCGACGCCGCCACCCACGACGAGGTCCTGGAAACCAGAGAGCACTCCCATCGCTCCGAAATTCACGGCCGACTGCCCAGACCCGCAGAAGCGATTGATGGTGATGCCGGGCGCATCGAGCGCCCAGCCAGCATCGAGGGCGGCCATTCGGGCGATGTCCATTGCGTGGTCGCCACTTCCGGCACCACATCCCATGACCACGTCATCGACATCCGCTGAATCGAAGCCATGGCGGTCAACGAGGGCATTCAGTACTTGCGCAAGAATCCGTTGTGGGTGCACAGGGTGCAACGCTCCCGATTCTTTTCCCTTGCCGCGGGGAGAGCGGACAGCGTCGATAATCCATGCTTCACGAGTCATGTCTCCATCTTTGCTGACGGACCATAACGCCGACGAGCCAGTACGTACCTCGTACTCTTGCTCTGTGCGGGACTACACGGTGGGCGGTGAAGAAGAGGCTCATGCTGAGGCTCGCGGCTTGATCGACGCGGATTGGTACCGTCCTCAGGTCGACAGGAACGAGTTGAAGGCACTTGTGACCGGTCGATCAGTTCTGCCACTCGTTCATCTCTTTGTCTGGGTTGCCTTGCTTGCTGTGAGCGGTTGGTGGGCGCACTCTGCATGGGGAACATGGTGGGCAGTCCCAGCCTTCTTTGTGTACGGCACCTTGTACGGCTCGACGAGCGATGCGCGATGGCATGAGTTCGGGCATCGAACTGCACTTCGGCGGGCATGGACCAATGACGTCGTCTACTACATCGCTTCGTTCATGACGTTTCGAGAGCCCGAGAGTTGGCGGTGGAGTCATGCGCGTCATCACAGCGACACCATCGTGGTCGGGCGCGATCCAGAGATTGCCTTTCCTCGCCCAACGCCGCGGATTCGCATGCTCGCAGAGTTCTTCGGACTACTGAGTGCGCGCAATGAGCTGGTGAAGATCTTTCGCAACATGGTGGGGCGACCTGCAGCACCCCAGCGTAGCTATCAACCGGAAGACACCCTGCGAAAGTCTCAGTTCTGGTCATGGGTGTTCTTTCTCGTGCTGGTGGCGGTCGCCTTGTGGTGCATTCAGATCGGCAGTATCGAACCTGCACTCTTTGTCGGTCTTCCATCTATCTACGGCAAGTGGTTGCTCATGGCATACGGCATCACACAACACGCCGGACTCGCCGAGGACGTGGTCGACCATCGCTTGAACACCCGAACAGTGCACATGAATTTTGTTCATCGCTTCTTGTATCTGAATATGAACTACCACCTGGAGCACCACATTTTTCCCAACGTTCCGTATGACGCTCTACCGCGGTTGCATGAACTCGTGAAGGAGCAATTGCCGCCAGCCCATGAGAGAGTTCGAGATGCATGGCGGGAAGCATTCCGTGCGATGTCAGAGCAGAGACGTGACCAGACGTTTTGTCATTCTGTGAAACTGCCCGAGAGCGCGGCATGAGCAGCGAGTGGGTGACTCTCTGCCAGGTGACAGACGTGGCACGCGAAGATGTTCTGCGCGCAGACGTAGGTGAAACCACGATGGTCGTTGTTCACACGAAGGACGGAAGCATCTGTGTGCTTGCAGGTGAGTGCACGCATGGTCGTGCTCACTTGGCAGAAGGTTTCGTCCATGGCTCGACCATTGAATGCCCGAAGCACAATGGTCGATTCGATGCGGTCAGCGGCGCCGCAACAGCAACTCCGGCTCGTGTGGCACTCGAGGTGTTCGATGCTCGAGTGGTCGACGGTGAAGTTCAGGTTCGACTGTCCTCTTCATTTGTGACCGGTCGCGAAGGATCTTGACGTGTTGACAGAGGATGAGCGCATCGCGCTGCAGCGGCGCACTCTGCGGGTGCTCACGATTGGCCAAGTCATTGGGTCTGCAGCACTAGGTGCAGCCGTCACCGTCGGCGCATATGTGGTGCAGGACATCCTCGGTCAGGAGACGCCGTGGGCGGGCATGGCCACGGCGACAGTGACAGTCGGAACTGCGGCGATGTCGCAATTGCTGTCTCAACGAATGTCGCAACGTGGTCGACGACCAGGATTGTCTATTGGCTATCTTCTCGCTAGCGCAGGTGGACTGCTGGCAGCGTTCGGCGCCGACCGCGGGTGGTTGCCGGTGTTTCTCGCAGGGTTGTTCTTCTTCGGGAACGGATCTGCAGCGAACTTGCTCGCACGCTACGCAGCAACAGACCTGTCACGTGAGGACTCTCGTGCATCGGATATGAGTCGAATAGTTTTCGCTTCGACGTTCGGCGCAGTGTTCGGCCCGGTGTTGGTGCATCCTGCTCAACACGTGGCGGTGGAGTGGTTCGGTATCGCCAAGTAC
>DAIOTI010000205.1:0-3719 GCA_036752105.1 Ilumatobacteraceae bacterium
GTGCGAGGGGCTGAGGCATTCCCAATGATTCTGGCAATGAGTCAAGGAAACAACGGGTCAATGTGCACGATGCATGCAGACTCCACGAGGTCCGTCTTTCCGAAGCTCGCGGCATATGTGTCGATGGCACCGTCGGGACTTCCGACTGAGACAGTGAACCTTCTCTTGGCGAGTGCGCTTCACTTTGTAGTCCACATTGAAGTCGCCGGCCGGAGCCGGAGAATCTCATCGATTAGAGAGGTTGTTGATGCGGATGGAAACAGCATCGTGTCGAACGAGGTCGTCTCACAAACGTCCCGTGTAGAGCCTTTTGCTTCACTTAGAGCAGCAACCGCAGAGATGCTCGCCGAACATGGTTTTGATCCACGATGGGGAACAAGATGAGCACTTTATTGCTCGTATGTGCTGGTCTTGTGATGGGTGTCGGTTTTCGTCTTCTCCTACCAATGCAGAAACTCGCGGAATTTCAGTCAGTTCCTCTACGTAGGAGAGGGAGGACTGCTGAGTCCGGAGCAAGACGGCGCAAGCCAAATGAGATCAATGATGCAATTGCAAGTTGGACCGAACATCTGCGTGACTCGCTCGGCTCCGCGGGCGGACTTGAGTCCGCAATCATGTCTTCCGGAGAATTGGCCCCGAGAGTCATCAGGGCAGAAGTGGAACGGCTTGCCGCTGACACCAAGTACTTGGGGGCTGAAAAGGCACTTCTTCGTTTCGCAAATTCTCTGAACACTTCCCAAAGTGACCTTGTCATTGCGGCTCTTGTAACTGCAACACGATTTCAATCACGTGATCTGGTTGGTCTCTTGACACAGCTTGCCGATTGTGCGCGAGAGGAAAGCAAGATGAATCTTCGAATTTGGGTGAGTCGAGCTCGAATTCGGAGTTCGGTTCGCATTGTCATGTCTTCAGTGGGGCTCTTCATAGGTGGACTCGTCATGTTCAACCGCTCGTACTTGGTTCCCTTTACAACTCCTGACGGCGTTGCGGTCTTGTTGGTTCTCACATGTCTCTTCACGATTGCTATCTGGCTGTTGATCAGAATGACACGTGTCGCTGCACCTGTCCGATTTGTAGCAAGAGGAGAATCAGATGAAGTTGCAGCGTGAAGCATTATCGAGTGACTTAATGCTCCTTGGTATCTCATCAGAGAGACACACAGCCGATGTGACCATCTGGACTATCGCGTCAGCAATCTGCGCATCTGCCTTCTTCATGTTGTTGAACATGATTTTAAATGTCGGACCAATAGTCACGGCCATCATCTGCGGAGCTCTCGCAGTTCTCGGTTGCCGAGAGCCTGCACGACGTGTCAGAAACCGAGCTCACATTCGACGAAAGGAACTCGAGCATTCATTTGCAGCCTTCCTCGATCTCGTGAATATTCTGCTCGCGGGTGGCGCCGGTATCGAGTCAGCATTTCTCGCCGCTGGTGCTGCTGGGGATGGATGGTGCTTTCACCTCTTTCGTGACCTGATGGGGCATGCTCGAGAAGAGCGAACCGATATGTGGAACATGTTTCGTGATGTGGGCATGTCGTTTGACATTGACTCAATGGTCGACGTCGCAAATTCCCTTCAACTTGCCGGACAACATGGGTCACGAGTTCGCCAGTCACTCGCAGCAAAAGCCACGAGTTTGCGTGTTCGGTCCATGGCTCAGATTGAACATGATGCAGCACAACAGACCGAGCGCATGGGTGTGCCGATGGTGCTCCTGTTCGTGGGGTTCATCATTTTGCTCGGCTATCCCGCATTTGCGAACACGCTCGGTGTGCTGTGACCAACGGATCTCAATAGAGAACATCAATGAAAGGAATATCAAATGTCTGATTTCAAACAACACTTCCAGTACTACTGGATTCGCTTCACAAGTTCTCTCGAAACTGATCGAGGGCGAGGCGAAGTAAGTGCGACGACGGTGGTGATGGCCGCAGCGCTTATTGCTTTGGCAATCGCGGTAGGAGCAACACTTTCCACTCGCATCAAAGACAAGGCCAATCGACTCAATCTCGGATGAAGCCGTCCAGTGATCGAGAAGAGATGAGGGGAGAGGCAACTGTCGAGGTGATGTTGCTTCTCCCCTTGCTGCTCCTCGTTCTTTTCATGATGTGCCAGCAGACTCTGTCAGCACACGCATCGAGATCGGCCGATCTTCTTGCCGAGCGTGCAGCGGAAATTGTCGCCCAACCTGGCACCTATGGCGGGCGTGACTTCATAGTTGCGGCAAATGCAGTTGAAGTTATGTCCAAGGAAATCGGGGCACAGCTCGCGGCACCACCGACCATTTCTATTCATCCTCGTTCTGTCATAGTCACGATCGAACTGACACGCCCTCGAGTTCTGCCCTGGACTGAGCGTGTTGTGGCACGGACAATTGAGAAGCCGCTCGAGCTGTTTATCCCGGAGGACCAGCGATGAGACGCACTGCGAGAGGGTCTGTGAGCGTGGAAGCTGTTCTCCTACTTCCTGCTCTTATGGCCTTGTTGTCACTTGTCGCCCTTGCAGGGTGGATCCCGGCATCATCGGTAAACCTTCGCCATGCAGTCAATGCAGCTGCAAGATCAGGCTCCCAAGTCTCTCCGGCCAAATCGTTAGGGATCGCAGAGATGGTGCTTCGTCGCTCTTTGAAGGATTTCGATATCAGGTGTGCACGTCTCGAATCGTCAGTGAGTTTGCGGGCAGATGGTGGACGACGTGGTGTGCGTGTATGGGCTCGTTGCCAACTCTCACTTACAGGTCTTGTACTCCCCAATATCGGCACAAAGTCTGTAGATGCGACGTCGTTCGAAGTGTTTGACACATACATCTTCAAGGGAGATGACTGAGATGAAGAACATGCGCGGATCACTTTCTGCATTCGTGACGGGGTTGGGAATCCTCTTCGTGTCGTTCGTCGGATTCTCATTTGACTCGGGTCGCCTCATCGCCGAGTATGCGTACCTATCTGACATTGCAGGAAATGCTGCTCGTATCGGCGCACAGGAAGTGACTTCGATTCGGTCGAATGATGCTCTCATCGATTCGCAGAGAGCTCGGTGGTCGACTACACAAGTGTTGCGACGTGAGGGCGTTGCCGGAAACGTCGATGTCAAGGGTGGTCTTGTCACGGTAACGGTCACGAGGTACGTCCCGTTCGAGACACTTCGACTACTCGGAGTGCCGGGCAAGAGCGTGACGCTCTCCAGATCAGCAGCCATACAGGTGGGTAAATGAGACGTGCGCTAATTGCCTCTGCGTGTCTCTTGTGCTGGTTTCCAATCCTGGTTCAAGCGATTCGTCTTGTTTCAGATGTCGATGCGAAGCATTCAATTGAACTATTCAGAAGTAGTGGGCAAGTCAGTGAGCAACTTGTCGTTTCCATCTTTGCACTAATGGTTATTGTCACGACAGGGACCGTCATCATCGAGGTCGCACGTCTCATCGCTCTGCATGGTCTGAGAGATGCGATTCGACAAGCTGGTGGTCGGACGCTTACCGGGCTTGTTCTTCTCGGTATCGCCTCGATCATGAATGTTGTTCGCGGTAACCCAGTTGAGAGAGAAGATAAAGACAGCCACACACAATCATTGGCCCTCGAGCAAGTGACCGCCGGTCTCTCAGCAGCCCTCATTCTTACTGGGATACGCGAGACGCGACGCCGACAGATCATGCTCGCAGTAGGGGACGATGTTCCAGCGAAGCTCTCGGAACAGTCAATGGAGACAGCAATGCTCTTGG
>DAIOTI010000206.1:0-3695 GCA_036752105.1 Ilumatobacteraceae bacterium
CCGAGGGATGGCGCAAACACATCGCCGATCATCTTCATGTCAGAGTTCAGCTTCGGTGTCTTCAACTCGAAGAGCCCGGGGAACTTGCTGTACGCCACCGTCAATTCCCACAACTCCACCGCACGTTCTTTCGGAGGTGCCGGGACAACGACAGGTCCGAACACTGCACGACCTCCGGGAATGATGATGATCGGCACTCCGAAGCCGCCGTACAACCTCACTGCTTCGTCGTGGTCTCGACGCACATCGTCGTGCGTGGTGTCGTCTGCGAGTGCTTCGTCCCACGCTTCAACCGGAAGACCGGCCTCTGCCAGAAGTTCGCGCGCCACGGTGGCGTCGTACGGACGTCGGCCTTCGATGTGCAATGCATGTCCGCACGCTTCGTAATAGCGGCCACACCATTCCATGTCACGACGACGTAGCCATGCGGCCACTCGCATCGGAGTCCAACCGTAGGCAATGTCGCGCTCCCACGGGTGTTTTGCACCTTCGGTGCGGTTCACTTCTTCGAGACTGAAGAATTTCCAGTCGATCTGTAGTCCGGTCGCATCGCTCACGTCACGAATCCACCGTGACGTTTGGTACGCGTACGGGCACATTGAATCGAAGTAGAACTCGATGCGCTCTGGTAGGTCGACGTTCACTGCCATGGTGGCCTCCGATGACGGGTAGTGCCGATGAACCTACATCTGGACGCAGGCCTGTCAACGAGCCGGCGACTACCGTGAGAGGCATGGAACGCCCCACGAAGTTCGAGCACAGCCGTTTTCTTGGTGACAAGCGCACTCAATTGGTGTACGACCTCGATGAGTGGACTGACGAGGCTGTCATCAACGACATCGTCGATGCCGGGGTCGGACTCACCTTTGGTCCTGATTCGTTGGCCGAAGCCCGCAATCGGGGGTACACGCTGGCGACACCGGGCAAGACACGTCGTCAACGTAAGCCACGCCAGTAGCCACGAATTGTCGCTCGCAATGCCGTCACTGAGAGTCGCGACAACATCGTGAACGGTTCGTTCGAGTCTGGTGGTTTCACTCTCAGTCGGCATCTTGAGCTGCCCGCTGGCGAACGTCGCCGATTGCCAGGTCTCATCATGTGTCACGGATTTCCGATCGGCCCGCTCGATGCGCGACAGTCGGCATTGACGTTTCCCGAATTGATGGATCGCATGGCCAATGATCTGGGTGTCGCCGCGCTCACGTTCACCTTCAGAGGCTGTGGCACGAGCAACGGAGATTTCTCGTTGCAAGGATGGGTTGATGATCTTCGCGCCGCGATCGACCATCTTGATGCTGAAGTGTCGCCATCGGGTGTGTGGTTGATCGGCACCAACACCGGAGGCTCGCTCGCCATTTGTGTCGCAGCCGATGACCCTCGCATCGCAGGGTGTGCAGTGCTCGGACCGCGTGCCGACTTCGACGACTGGGCAGCGCAACCGCGGCGCTTCTTGGAGCATGCGCGAGAGATCGGCGCGGTTCGTACGGTCGGTTTTCCGTCGAACTTCGAAGAATGGAGTCGAGAGCTGCGTCGGTTTCGACCCACTGATGCTGCACGCCGGTTTGCTCCACGTCCACTGCTGGTGATGCATGGAGAAGACGACGAGAGTGTTCCCGTTGCTGACTCACGTCTCTTGGCCGAGACCCACGGTTCGGCAGAACTACGTGTGATTGCCGGTGCTGGTCACCGACTACGTCATGACCCGCGTGCAATCGCGGTGTTAATGGGTTGGCTCGACCGACAGATTCAGGCCTGAGAGCGCGTCACGCCTGTGTGGCGTGACCGTAAGGGTGTGCGCTGTGCCAGGCGTAGGCCGAGGCGATGATGTCGTCGAGCGAGCGACGCGACGACCACCCCAACACCTGTTCTGCTTTGTTTGCGTTCGCAAAGTATCGAGCGGGGTCACCTGCACGACGTGGGGCGATGTCGTAGGGCACGGTGCGTCCCGTCACGCGTTCAGTAGTGGTGATGATGTCCATCACAGATGTGCCGACTCCGGTGCCCACGTTGCACACCATCGTGTCGCCACCAGTTCGTAAGTACTTGAGAGCTGCCACGTGTGATTCGGCGAGGTCTTCGACGTGGATGTAGTCACGCACACCGGTGCCGTCGTCGGTGGGGTAGTCATTTCCGAACACCTTCAAAGCAGGGGCAAAACCAATCGGCGGCTGCATCACGTGGGGGACGAGGTTTTGTGAATAACGCCAGTCTTCGCCGAGCGATCCATCGCTGGCAGCACCAGCTGCGTTGAAGTAGCGCAAACTCACGCTGCGCAGACCGCGCGTGGTCGAGTACCAGTCGAGTATCTGTTCGGTCATTCGTTTGGTGGCGGCGTACACGCTTTCGCATCGAACCTCGGCGTCTTCGGTGACCGGTACGACGTCAGGGTCACCGTAGATCGATGCGGTGGAGGAGAACACGAAGTTGGAGACTCCCGCATCTGTCGCCGCTGCGATGAGGGCGTGGGCACTTGTCACGTTGTTGTCGAAGTACTTGGCAGGGTTTTCCATCGATTCGCCGACTGCCTTATACGCGGCGAAGTGCACCACGTCGGTGACGTCGTGCTTTTTGCACGTCTTTGCGACCAGCTCTCGATCGGCGATGTTGCCGACCACCAGTGGAACATTTGTGACGGCAGCACGATGGCCCAGTTCCAGACTGTCGAGCACCACCACGTCAAAACCACTCTCAGAGAGCAATCGAGTGGTGATTGAGCCGATGTATCCGGCACCGCCGGTGACGAGAACTGACATCGGCAGTTGACGCTATCGGAGCGGCTTGTCGCGCTTGTCGACACCCGCGGCCTTCTGTGCCTTCTTCGTCGCGCGAACTTTGAGAAGGGCGTCATGTGAGTCGATGTCGGCGATGCTGCGTGGCACGTTGTCGCCGAATTCGCCTGCGGCCTGCTTCCAACCACGTGGTCGCACACCGATGCGTTTTCCGAGCAATGCAATGAATATCTGCGCCTTCTCGTCGCCGTAACCCGGCAGTGTGCGGAGGCGTTGGTACAGCTGTTCGGCAGTCGTGACGTCGGCCCAGATGTTCTCGGCTTTGCCCTTGTAGTCGCGCACGATGATCGCGCACATACCCTGGATGCGCTTGGCCATCGCGGCGGGGAATCGGTGTATCGCAGGCTTCTGCAAGCAGATCTGCAAGAACTCGTCGGGGTCCATCTCGGCGATGCGCTTGGCATTCAAGTGACCGAGGCGCTTCTTCAGAGTGGGTCCACCGTTGAATGCCCACTCCATTGGTACTTGCTGATCGAGCAACATTCCGATCATGAGAGCAAGTCCGTTGTTGTTCAGAAATGTGTCCGACTTTGGATCACCGGTGACGTACAGGGTTCCACTCATGTCGCTTCAGTCTTTCGTGAGGCCGTGAGGCAGTTCCGGATCGATGCCGAAGTCGGCGATTGCCTTTGCGACTGTGTCTCGAGTGATGCCGTGACTTCCGACGAGAGTCGTGAGCACCGCGACGACCACGTGAGGTGCGTCGGTCTCGAAGAACCGACGCAACGACTCGCGTGTGTCACTTCGACCCATACCGTCCGTGCCGAGCGCGAGATAGGTGCGCCCCGTCAAGTACGGCGACACTTGGTCAGCGATCACGCGCATGAAGTCGGTGACCGCCACGATCGGTGAGTTCCCGGCAGAGAACACTTGCTGCACCCTCGACGTTCGTGGTGCGTCTAGTGG
>DAIOTI010000207.1:0-3691 GCA_036752105.1 Ilumatobacteraceae bacterium
CATCCGTTCGATGACGGCCCTGAATTCTGGCGTCGGTCGAAGTGTCTCACGAATTTCGTCTGGGTCGACGTCGGGATGCCACGTGGCCGCGAGTGCCGACCAGATCTCATTCTCGACGAACTTACGACCAGCGTTGTGCCGGTGGTAACGACGGCGAGCTTGGCGAACGATGTCTGCGGACACATGTGCGCGAAGACGAACATAACCAGAGCGGAATGGAAACGTCACGTCATCTTTCATCGCGCGTTCGCGATCGGCGATGGCTTTGGTGACGACTTTCTCCATCACCGTCGAGCCCTTCACACGTGCGACATTCGACGCATCCGCACCTCCAAATCCGACGCCGGGCACCAAGTCCTGCAAGACAACTTGTTCGACGCCAGCTTCACCGAGCGACGGCAAGACGCGCTCGATGTAACGCAAGAAAACGCGATTCGGCCCGATGACCAAGACACCCTGATCTTCGAGTGGGAAGCGATACGTATACAGAAGGTATGCGGCGCGGTGAAGAGCGACAACGGTCTTCCCGGTACCGGGCCCTCCTTGCACAATGAGGACACCGGCTTGGGGAGAACGGATGATCTCGTCTTGTTCTGCCTGAATGGTGGCGACGATGTCACCTAGTTGACCGGTGCGTCCGCGCTCAAGAACCGACAGCAATGTGCTGTAGCCGCGTAAACCCGATGATGGAACATGAGCACCTCCCAATCCCTCGTCGTGGCCGACTCCAAGATGTCCTTCACCGAACAATTCATCTTCAATGCCGAGCACCGCTCGCCCTTCGACTGCGAAGTGACGACGCCGTGCAAGTCCCATCGGCTCGCGACCGGTGGCGCGGTAGAACGGCTCGGCAACTGGTGCGCGCCAATCGACGACCACTGGCTCGCGGTTCTCATCGGCCACTGCGAGTCGACCGATGTGAAATGTCTCGAGTGAATCGGGAGTCTCGGCCAATCGATCGATACGGCCGAACACCAGTGCCGCATCGCCGAGATCGAGCTGCGTCAATCGGTTGACCAACGCCTCATCGAAGACATCCCGTTCGTACCGTGCCTGAAAAGTTCCACCGAGGCCGGGCTCGCTCATATCGCGCAACTTCCACGCGTCTTGCCGACTGCGCTCGAGGCAGTCGTACGCGTGGTCGACCAGAGCCTGCTCGGCTGCAAGATCGGGGTGCTGCTGGGTCATGGGTGGCCTTAGAAAATGAATGAGGAAAATGAAGGACCCGAATTCGGGGTCTGTCCAATCTATCGGAGCACGAACTTTCGCCAACTGGGCTCACCCGACGACACATCTATCGCGTGTCGCGTCACACTGTGGTTCCGGTCGCACCGGACACGCGTGGGAGACGCCAACAGACCAGAACTGCTCAGATGAACGGAGAGTCACCCATGCAACGTCTTCGCTTGTGCATCGCACTCGCAGCTGCACTGTCTTCGCTCTGTGTCGGCATCACACCAGTGAGCGCGCGACCTCAAGATGCCACTCCTCCGGGATCGTCGGGGTCATCGTCGTTCGAAAACAGTGACATCGTCGCTCGTGCCGAATTCATCGACGACTTCTTCGTGTCGAGTAGCTCTGTGTCCGAAGTTCCAATCACTGACGTGCCAACGACTTGTCAATGGCGTCCTGTTGGCGGCGCAGATCTGAATAGTGGCGACATTGTGCAGGTCAGCACGACGCGCAACGGAAAGTTCTATCGGCTGGTGCAGCGTGTCTGCACCGGTGGTGCACCGAGTACACGGAGTTACTGGGTGTCCGATGAAGCACGTCACAAAGTGGTCCGCACGTACAGTGACACTGCTCGCAAGAGTCTTCCCGACCTCGTGTACGGCACAGCGCCGATGCGATCTCGTGTCGTCGTCAATGTCGGCACATGGTTCTGGGTGTCGAAATCACTCTGGAGAGAGGTCGTCGTCCGTGCAACTGTGATGACTCCATGGGGGCCACTCGTTGTTCGCACAGTCGCGAGCCCCGACAAGATTTTTCTGAACCCCGGCGACGGCTCCCCCATCGTCGAATGCGATGGTCCCGGACGCCAGTGGAACAACTCTTATGGGGACAAGGCGAAGTCTGACTGCATGCACACCTTCTTGCATGCCTCTGACGGTCGACCTGGAGGCATCTTCAAGGGTCGAATCGGTGTCGAGTGGAAAATAAAGGGCGGCCTCGGATTCGGACCACTCATTCCATTTGCTCGACAGCGCATCGGTGTTCCCATCGACCTGCGCGTGCATGAGATCCAAGCACTCGCCAACGCCTAACCTTGTCAATCGTCCGTGCGACGAAAGGCACTCAGTGAGCGAAGACAAAGACAGAATCATCCTCGACCAACGCTATTCAGCAGTACTCGCAAGCTTCAGCGACGAGACTTTGTCGGCATTGGCCGTGGCGCTCGACGATGACCTCCGCACCGCACTCGCCAAGGTCGTGGGGTTGCCCGCTCATGCCTTTGAAGCCCCCGCGTCACTCGCCGGACTCATCCGTGATGGCATCACGCGTCGACGTGCCGCCCACGACGTCGGCATCTTGTTGTCCGAACCATGTACACGTCACAGCATCGAAGCACTCGGTGACGCATCAGACGATCCGACACTCGAAGAACTTCAGGGCTTGTTGCCCTCGATCACGGAGAAGTTCGGAGCAGAAGCAGTTCGCCTCATGGTCGTGCAGTATTCGCGCTCGCTCAAAGGTTTCAAACAACTCATCGCCGTCGACGAACGTTTCGCACTTCCAGTAGCAACCGGAATCGGCGTGCTCGAGAAGAACGAAGACGAACAAGCAGCCAAGCGCGCAGCTCGCAAAGAGCGCAAGCTCCGCGAGCGCGAAGCCGAGCGCAAGCGCACCGGAAAACGTTGATTCGACCTTCGGCTACCTAGCCGAAGAACACATCCGCCACTTGTTGATACAGAGCAACATCGATTGTTCTGGTCTTACCGTTGACAATCGACAGCGGAACGCGCTCGATGCGGTCTGATCGCACCGCCAACATCTTGCCGAAGTCCCGCTCCACGATTGCATCCACTGCGTCAAGACCAAGCCGTGTACATAGCACTCGGTCATAGGCACACGGAGTTCCTCCGCGTTGAACTAGGCCGATCTGCACAACACGAGTGTCGAATCCTGTCAATCGTTCGATCTCTTGTGCGACTGGCACGCTGATTCCACCGAGCTTCGGTCGCCCAATGTGGTCTGTGCGGTATTCAGGGACAGGAAAATCGCTGTTCACAGGAGTCGCCCCTTCTGCGACCACCACCAGTGACGCCTGACGACCACGCGCATGACGACGACGCACCAGGTCTGCGACGACGTTGATGTCGAAAGGTTGCTCTGGCACCAAGATCACAGTTGCCCCACCGGCGATACCCGACTGGAGCGCGATCCACCCCGCATCACGGCCCATCACCTCGATGACCACGACTCTGTCGTGACTCTCTGCCGTCGAATGAAGACGATCAATCGCGTCGGTCGCTATCTGCACCGCCGTGGTGAATCCGAAACACATGTCGGTTCCGACAATGTCGTTGTCGATGGTCTTCGGAATACCGATGACCGGCAGGCCCTCTTCGGCGAACAACCGCGATGCGACGGTCAGCGAGCCGTTGCCGCCGATGACGACGAGAGCATCAATCCCGCGCACGTGAATCGTCTCTTTCACGCGGCGGACGCCGTCGGCATGGTCATAGGGCCC
>DAIOTI010000208.1:0-3682 GCA_036752105.1 Ilumatobacteraceae bacterium
GTCAGCGGCGTGGATGCACGAAGATCGGCCCACTCGGTGCGATCGAATGCGATGTATCGCGCGGCGTCCTCTGGACGAATCACGGATGGAACGCTACGGGTGTGAACTACCGCTTCCACGGGGCACTTGGAGACACTGCTCCGGGCCCTGCGGTGAGCACCTCGACGCCGGTGTCGGTGACCACCACCATGTGCTCGAACTGTGCGGTACGGCTGCCATCGACGGTGACTGCGGTCCAGTCGTCGTCCCACATGCGGTGTTGCCAGGTGCCAAGTGTGATCATCGGCTCGATGGTGAAGGTCATTCCTGGCCGCATGACCATGGTGTGGCGCGGGTCGTAGTAGTGCAGTACCTGAATGTCGGTGTGGAAGTTCTCACCGATGCCGTGACCGATGAATGCACGCACCACACCGAGCTTGTGTTGTTTGGCATGTGTCTCGATTGCGCGACCAATGTCGTTGATGGGCTGGCCAGGCACGACAGCTTCGATGCCTTTCCACATGCACTCTTCTGTGATGCGAATGAGATCAGCATCGGTTTGGCTGATGTTGCCGACAGCGAACGTTGCGTTGGTGTCGCCGTGCACACCATTCACGAACACAGTGACATCGAGATTCACGATGTCGCCCTCTTCAAGTGCACGTGAGTCGGGGATGCCATGGCAGATGACCTCGTTCACGCTGGTGCACACACTCTTCGGATATCCGTGGTAGTTGAGCGGGCTCGGGTATGCGCCACATTCAATGGTGAGGTCGTGCACGAAAATGTCGATCTCTTCGGTGGTAATGCCCGGCTTCACGATGTCGCCAGCCCGTCGCAAAATGTCGGCCGCCATGACGCCTGCATGTCGCATGCGTTCGATGACATCGGGTGTCTTGACACGTGCTTCGTCGGTGCGCTTCACCACACCGGTGTCGGCATAGTGGGGCTTTACGATGTTGCTCGGCACCGGACGCATGGGGCTGACCACGCCAGGTTGAATGCGTCCCTCGGTTCCCTTGTGACACCTCTTGTACTTACGACCACTGCCGCACCAGCAGGGGTCGTTCGAGGCGGGGAGTACGTCGGGGATTGTCGTCACAGCGTGTCTCAGGCTACGGCGGAATCAGGCGGGTCTGCCCAACCGGTCTACTGTTGCCTTCGTGAGTGACGCGGGGGACGGCCAACTTCCTATTCCAGAACCACCGACAGACACGTCGACTGTGGTCGAGCCAGAAGGTGTGTCGACGGGTAAGCCTGGTCGCCGCTTCTGGATTCTTCGACGCCGACGCAAGAAGAAGGACGGCACGAAACAGTCCTTCTTCAAGTCGTCTGAGTTCATCGTTGCTTTCGCCACGGTGTTCTCGTCCGCACTCGTCGCGTATGCAGGTGCATTTGCCACCTTGCGTTCGGGCCAGAACAGTGCAGCCGAGGAGCGACGCGCAACTCGTCTCGAGACTATGACCGGCATCTGGACCGAAGCTCTTGCGGATTTGTCGGTGTCTGTCGACTTGTTGTCGACACGTGTTGATTCGTTGTGGTCGTTCGTTCGAGATCAAGACCTCGAGACCGCGGGCTCTGAATTCGGTGAGCGTCTCAAAGACGAAGATGGTCGCGCGGACAGTTATAAGGAATCGCGTTTGAAGCTGTCGACGTCACTTGGCAAGGCAACAGTGTTGTCAGCCGACCCGGTTCTCGAATGCGTGGACAAGTTGTATGTCTTTCTCGACACCTGGGACACCGCGCTCGTACTCATCAAGGACTACATCACCGACGAGACGCAATATGAAGCGGTGTATGAGACCGTGAATGCGCAGCAGAACGAATTCGGCACCGCCTTCGGGGTGCTCAGCACGTTGCGAAATCTCGCTCGAGCCGAAGTGGCAGCAAGCGCAAAGACCGAGACGCAAGCCGAGGTCGTGACATCGGATGTCGAATGTGAGATTCCGTCGTATGAGGAGCTGTGGCCGCGCATCTGGCCGGCCGGCAATGAACAGTCCGGTGAGGGCACGGAAGGCGAAGCCACCACCGAGGAGCCATCCACTTCGGGCTGACGCTGACGCGTCGTGAAAAGACATAGAGGGTGACTGGTAATCATCACCTGCCATCGTTACTGTCTGGCGCCACACACTTGGGAGACAAAGTTCAATGATGGAGGTCAACTTCTATGTCTCTGCGCGTCTCTGCGCTACCCAAGGGTGTCCGACGCGGACCTGAAACGCTCCTTGGTCTCGCGCTCGTACTTGGTGGTGGCCTAGCTGCCCTTGCTCTTCGAAACGACTCAGCATCGCTCACTTCGGTAGTCGGAGCAGCCCGACCACTTGAATCAGGCCATGTCATCAGGGCAGAAGACCTCGGCACCTTCAAAGTGCCAGATTCGATACGCGCACAATTTCTAGATGGTGGCGATGCAGATGACGTCCTTGGCACCGTCCTCGTCGGTGATGTCTTGCAACCTGGGCCGTTACCCGTGGCGCTTCTCAGTAGGCCAGACACTTCATTGTCAGTCGGTCAGGCATTGCACGCCGTGGCTCTGGAGGAAGGCCAATTTCCGCCGTCGATCGCTGTTGGTCACAGTGTGGTCGTCACGCTCCGTTCGCAGCTAATGGATGGTCGAGTAGACACGACGTCGCTCGAACGAATTGCTGTGGTTGCCGCGGTGAGCCCACCCCATGAGTTTCAGCCCAAAGCCGTCGTCACGCTACGAGCGCCGCTTCAGTTTGCTGAGGAGATTGCAGCTGCGGAGATGATCCATCTCTCAATTGTTGGGCCGAAGTCATGAGGATGTCGCGAGAGGAGGGAGAGCGAGCTCGCATGCGCCTCGTGGACGAATTGAGTCGAAGTATCGGTGCAGCACTTGCTGATCGCCATCTTGAATCCAGCAGGGCCGGATTACCGAGTCACTCACCGTTATCAGAACACGGTGTTGCAATGCTGGCCGCAAAGAACGAACTCGACAAATTTCGTGCAACTTCCCTGACGAGTTTCGGTCTCATGCCTAAAGCTGAAGAAGAAACCTTGGTCAATGAAGCGGTCTCTCAAGTTCTTGGGCTGGGGCGACTCGACCCCCTACTCAGCAATGAAGATGTCAGCGACATACATGTGCGTGGAGCACATCCGGTGTGGCTCAAGTACCGAGATGGGCGCCGTGAACAAGTCGATCCGATCGTCGAGTCAGATGCTGAACTCATCGAACTCATTCGTCGAGCTGCTACCCGCCTCACACGTACCGAGCGACGATTCGACATCGGGCACCCAGAGCTGAATCTCCAACTACCTGATGGGTCCCGCATGTTCGCCACCATGGATGTCTCCACGCATCCCACGATGGTCATACGGCGTCACAAGTTTGACAACGCGAGCCTCAATGACCTGATGCGGTTAGGGATGTTCTCGGAACAGGTCGGGTCATTTCTTGCTGCAGCAGTTCGAGCTCGACGCAACATCGTCATTGCGGGTGGTACGGGGTCAGGCAAGACGACTCTTCTTCGTGCACTTATGAACGAAGTACCACCCACAGAGCGGATCGTGACAATCGAAGATGCATACGAGCTCGGCATCGACAAGTTTGCTCAGCTACATCCCGATCATGATGCACTTCAATCAAGACAGGCGAATATCGAAGGCTCGGGTGAAATCGACTTAGCAGCACTCACGCGCATGGCATTGCGTATGGACCCCGACCGGGTGATTGTCGGTGAGG
>DAIOTI010000209.1:0-3667 GCA_036752105.1 Ilumatobacteraceae bacterium
CGATGAGTGCGACGCTCACCGCGTTCAACCACAACGAGGAACGTCGGCGCAGCGCGACCGGCAAGAACAACACGACAAGTGCGAGCACCAATGTGACCCTCGCGAGGAGAGCTACTCCGAGACGGGTGGACACGACATCACTGATGAGTTCCGTGTCAAGAGCATCACCCCAGCCCCCACTTGTCGTGTACGGACCTTGCAACAACAAGATGCCGGTCGACGAGGCGGCCAAGGCTGCAAGACAGGCACCAATCACGAGGCGTGGTTTGTGGCGTAGAAGAACTTCGCCTCCAGCAGTCACCATCATCACTCCGATGAGCAAAGTGACCGCAAGAAGTGAGAAGAATCGGAGGATGCCGATTGCCACACCGAGAGATTCGTCACGCGACAGTGAGCCGACGACATTTGCTAGCAGTTCGGAAGTTGACCCGGTGGACACATTGCCCACCTCGAAGGGAAATGCACCAGTGACAGGATGACCGTCAGCACTGGTGACACGCCACACCACCACATAAGGTCCATCAGCCAGTGGCTCGACACTCGCCCTCACGACAGACTGATCGACGTCATCACGTACGAGGCCACCGACTTCCATCTCACGGCCGCCGTCATCGAACACCTTGAGCGACCCGAGACGCGGTTCGACTGTCTCATCGAAATCAAGACCAACCTCATCGGGTGACCGTGAAACCACCGATGAGGCCGCTGGGGCGCTGCCGTCGAGCGTCGCATGCGCCGAGCCGACGCTCGGCAGGGACAAGGCCACTACAAGACCGATAAAGGCAGCGCAGAAGTAGCGCCAAACTGAATGCGATTTCGTCGCCATGTCAGATTCCTGGCCCAAGTCCGAGACCATCGACACTCGTGCGCTGCAGCAACCACGCCAGCCGTTCAGTATCGGGAAGCCGTCTCACGTGATCTGGAAAATCTTTGACACCCATTGGTTGCGATGCGCGCCACGCCATGAGTTGACGATCGAGCTCGAAGCGCACGTAGTCCGTCGGCCACTCGGCCCAGGTGTAGTCGTATCCGAGATCAGACGTGTGCACCACGACTTCGCGCCAGCGGCGAAATACCGACTCTTCCAGCGTGACTTCAGCGCCGGTGAGAAGTCGACCCTTCGAAGCCCATACTTCTGCGCTAGCCCGAGCCCACGCACCTTCCAGATTCCAGATCGATGAGCGCACCTCCGACACGATGTCACCGAAGTCGCGTCGGGCGCCGTCGTCAATGTCTGCGTCGCGTTTGATGCGACCACCGGGATACTGCTCTCCCACACATCCGTCCTCTGCAGCGACAAAAAATCGCTTGAGACCCTCTGCGTTACGTGCGAGGTGACTGAGCACGTGTGCCCTACTCCAATTGGGTAGCAACGACGGCTCACGCACGGACGCTGGTTCGATGCTGTCGAGAAGCCCGAGGAGTGTTTGATGCGCCGCTGCACAGCCTTCGACATATCGATCAAGCACACTCATATGACTCCGTCAGACTACGGCTAGTTCTCGACCACCGTCTGCGGTCAGGTGCTGCGGCGGGGAATGATGGCAATTGCGCCATCGGGCTCAGTGTGCACATTCACCGAGACTCCGTAGAACTCTGCCAATGTCTCAGCTCGCAGTACTTCCGTCGGAGTTCCGCTCGCCACGACATGTCCTTCGTGAATGAGGCTCAAGCGATCTGCGTATGTTCCGGCAAGAGTCAGGTCGTGCATCGCAGACACGACCGTGAGGCCATGTTCTCGTCGCAATTTGTCGACCAACTCGAGTGCTTTTTGTTGATGTCCGATATCGAGAGCACTCGTCGGCTCGTCAAGCAACAACACTGGAGCTTCCTGGGCAATGGCCCGTGCAACCACAAGTCGCTGACGCTCACCTCCAGAGAGATTCGCCAACTTTCGATCTGCGAGTGACTCTAGATCGAGACGAGCGAGAATGTCGTTGACAAATGACTTGTCATGATGTGCCTCGGTACCAAAATGCGACACGAAGGGATTGCGACCGAGCAAGACGTATTCACGGCCGGTCATGTCGGGTGGCAGCACCGGACTTTGCGGTACATAAGCGACCAGTTGTGCTCGACGACGCTGAGGCCGTGAAGAAAGTGCGACGCCATCGACGAGTACTCGCCCGGTGTGAGGTGTGGTACCGACGATCGCGCGCAACAACGACGACTTGCCCGCACCATTCGGCCCGATCAAGCACAGCCACTCACCTGGCTTCACCACATCACTGAAGTCGACCAACGCCTGGCGACGGTCATAGCTGACAGAGACGTTTTCTAGAGCGAGCGACGTCACCGGGCCACCTGCCGTGTGCGAAGCAAGAGTAGGAAGAATGGTGCACCGAGAAACGCCGTCACGACGCCGATGGGAGTCTCAGCAGGGTTGTCGAGAATGCGACCCGGAATGTCAGCAAGTATGAGAAATGCAGCACCGACAAAGAAGCTCATCGGAAGCACCACTCGATACGACGTGCCACACAGAAGCCGCACAGCATGCGGCACGATGATTCCGACGAATCCGATGAGCCCACTCACTGCGACAGCGGCAGCCGTGCCGAGTGTCGCGGCGACCACGACGACGAGACGAACTCGACGAACATTGGTTCCGAGAGCCGACGCTTCATCATCACCAACTCGAAGCACGTCGAGCAGCCGACGATGCATCAAGAGTGCGGTCGTACTGATGACCACGTATGGAACAACCAGTCGCACATCGTCCCATGTGGCAGTCGACAACCGACCGAGGATCCACGAGTAGACCTGGCGCACGACATCGGTGTTTCGTTGCAACATGAATGTCTGTAGTGCTGTCGCAAGAGATGTGACTGCGACACCAGCCAACACGAGTGTCGTCGATGAGCGATCACCGCCGAACGCTGTGCCCACCACGTACGTGACGAACACAGCCAAGAGGCCACCAATAAAGGCTGCGAGAGGAAGCGGATCGACGAGCCAACCACTTGTTCCGGCACGGTTGACGGTGAACACGAACGTTGCACCAAGACCCGCACCAGCTGCGACACCGAGGAGATACGGGTCGACGAGGGGGTTTCGAAACACACCTTGATAACTCGCACCAGAGACTGACAACATCGACCCCACCAAAGCCGCCAACAACACTCGCGGCGTACGCACCTGCCACACGATCAGCCACTCAGATGCAGACACTCCGCTGTCGATGGTGATGAACGGCAATTTGTCGAGAAATACCAGAGGCACACGCCACCAAGTGGGGCCTGCTGGCCCGATCATCACACCGGACAGCAACGCCACGCACAATGCGGTGATACCTGCGGCAAACCACCACCGGGAACTTCTCCCGATGGTGGTCGCCGCGGTGTCGAGCACAGGTGTTGCGACTATGACGCAACCTTTGCAGCGGCATCGGCAAGTGCCTGCACCAATTCCACGATGCGTGGTCCCCAACGTGACGCGACGTCATCATCGAGCTCGACCACATTCGAGGCAGTCACTGCATCGATCGCAGACCAGCCCGGTCGGGCGGCCACTTTTGCAGCATCTTGAGCACTCCACTTCGTGTCGGCGAGAAAGATGACCTTGGGATTGGCTGCAATGATCGATTCAGCATTCAACTGGGGGTAGTCGTTTCCGGCCTCGACTCAATCGGCGATGCTCTTGAAGCCAAACTGCGTGAGCAGTGCACCCA
>DAIOTI010000210.1:0-3652 GCA_036752105.1 Ilumatobacteraceae bacterium
CCTGGATCCTCATCTCGGCAGCGCTGGTGCTGTTCATGACCCCGGGTCTGGCCTTCTTCTACGGAGGCATGGACCGAGGCCGGAACGTACTCAACATGCTGATGATGAACTTTTACTGTGTGCTCATCGTGCCCATCTTGTGGGTTCTCGTCGGATACTCGCTCTCGCAGGTGCCCTTCGAGAACGACTTCATCGGCAACTTCGACGCATTCATGTTGAAGAACATCACCGAAGCTGGCGACGGATCAACCCTGGCCACGGTGGCATTTCTTGGAATGTTCGCGGCCATCACGCCCGCGCTCATCTCGGGTGCGGTCGCTGATCGCATGAAGTTTTCCGCGTGGGCATTGTTCGTTCCGTTCTGGTTGTTCTTGGCGTACGTGCCGATTTTCAAGTGGGTCTATGGCGGATGGCTCGGCCAGCGCGGTTCCATCGACTTTGCCGGTGGCACTGCCATCCACGTGAACGCAGGTATCGCTGCACTTGCTGCCGTACTCGTTCTCGGCAAGCGCAAGGCCGGTGCCGCACCGCCGCACTCGATGCCACTCGTCATGATCGGAACCGGCATTCTCTGGTTCGGATGGTTCGGCTTCAATGCCGGCTCCGCTCTCGCAGCAAATGGTCAGGCCGCTCAGGCGTTCATGAACACCTTCCTCGCCGCAGCAGCTGCGGGTTTGGCATGGGTCATCGTCGAGTGGTTGCGTGACGGACACCCGACGAACCTCGGTGCCGCATCAGGAATCGTGGCTGGCCTCGTCGCCATCACGCCCGCTGCTGGTTACGTCGCGGGAGCTTCCCCCATCTTCATCGGCCTCATCGCCGGTGTGGTGTGTTGCTACGCAGTGAAGTTGAAGAACAAGGCCGGGTACGACGACGCGCTCGACGTTGTCGGTGTCCACTTCGTCGGTGGACTCGTCGGCTCGCTGCTCATCGGTTTCTTCTCAGATCCTGACTTCTTCAAGGGCAGTTTCGAGAAGGGCCTGTTCTTCGGTGGCGACGCCGGACTGCTTCTCGAACAAGCGCTGGCGAACGGTGTGGCCATCGTGTGGTCATTCGTCGTCACCTTGATTCTCATGTTGGTGTTGAAGAACACCATCGGAGTACGAGTCTCTGACGAGACTGAATACAACGGCCTCGACCTCGCCGAACACGGCGAGACCGCGTATCACAGCTGATAAGAAACAGGAGAGGTACACAAAATGAAACTCATCACTGCAATCGTCAAGCCCTTCAAGGTCGACGACGTGAAAGACGCCCTCCGTTCGGCCGGCATCGCGGGAGTCACAGCTTCCGAAGTGCGCGGATTCGGTCGACAGGGCGGACACACCGAGACCTACCGTGGGTCTGAGTACGCAATCGACTTCGTGCCGAAGGTGAAGCTCGAAGTGTTGGCATCGGATGCCGATGTTCAGCGCATCGTCGACATCATCACCGGCGCAGCTCAGACCGGCAAGATCGGTGACGGCAAAATCTGGGTGACCAGCGTCGACTCGGTGGTGCGCATTCGCACCGGCGAGACCGGCGAAGCAGCCATCTAGTCAACTCGCGACTTTCCCCTTATAACGCGAACATCACTCACCGATGAGGCGTCGTGCCTCGTCGGTGAGTGTTTGCGTTCTATGAACAGTCGAGCGCTCCCAGTCTTGAAGTCGCTCGAGTGCTGCAGCGTCACCGAGAGCGGCGAGGCGAACATCAGGAAAATGCGTCGAAGCGATACCGCTCAACACGCCCGTTCCCCACTTGGCCACATCACCGAGTCGATCAGTCGCTCCGACGAACACGTCCAACCCTGCAGCCTTCATCGCCTCAAGACGCGCGGGATCGGTGTCGGAGTTCTTCACTGAGATTCCCTCGCGTGCGAGAGGTTCGTACCACGACGCCGGCATTGCCGGGTAGTGCGAGGGGTGGTGATATGCAATCAGCTCCATTCCGCGAGCACGTGCGCGTGCAGACACGGCGAGCGCATCGTCGACCGGAACATCGTCACCGAAAGCGATCAATACGGCCCGTACGTGAGGCGCAAATTCGTCGAGCTCAGAATCTGAAATGGTGCGCGGGACACCGACGATCACTGGTAACTCGAAACTCGCACGCGCCAACTGCACACGCTCTTCGTGACGCAAGTTCTTGCCGCCACCTGTGGTTCCCGACACGAGCACTATTTCGCAACCCTGTCCGGAAAGAACTGAGGTGAAACGCTGATGTGCCCGAACATCAATGACACCGTCGCTGTCACGAAGAGTGGGTACTGCTGCCCCAAGGCCCTTCAGCTTCGCGTCTGTGCTCATTCGATTCCTACCCGATCTGGTCTCCAGAATGTACGTGTTGCTACTTGGTCCTTCGAGAATCCCAACGAAAACAAATGTTGTCGAACTTTGTTGTTGACACTTTGCTCACCCACGAGGAGTGCCCATGCACCATCCGTACCGTTAGCCTCGACTGTGCTTGTCACTTGCGCAATGACCTCATCGTCAGTGGCGTGATGTGAAAACGACGTCGCACTTATGTAGGTCGCCGCATCGTCAAGAGAACCAGCCGACTTCACGATCACATGCACGTCACCGCGTGTCGATGCGACCACGGCACGCGCCGACCCGACGATGGTCTCGTCGCCGACCACCACAGCCCACGTCACGTCGTTGTCCGGCATCTTGACGGCACGCTCAGGGGCTTGGCCAGACAATGTGTCACCGACAGCGAGAGTCTCTAGGAACGACGTTGCCGGACCTTGTCGCGTGAGATAACCAACGAGTTCGAAGGTCGCCACGTCTGCCGCACTCACGGTGTATCGGCGAAGTTCACCCTCACCCACATCTATAGCGACAGTGTCACCGACCGTCACGCTGTTGCCAGACGGCTGTGGAGCACGCACGCGAACCAAGCAGTCGTCCATTCGCTGCACTTCCAGAGCAACGACAGAAAATGGTGTCGTCAAATCGCGATAACGCATTCGATCGCTGTCGGCCACGTACTCAAAAGTACGTTCAGATCACCTCTGTTGCTTAGTCGGGCCGTCGATGTGACCGACGACGCAACTAGTTCTTCGTGACTTCGTAGCCGGGGAAGTTCCCAGCTGCACGCCACTGCTCGAGAATGTCGATGAATTCAAGCGCGCTCGTCATGTACGACGACGACTTGCCACTACGAATGGTGCCGACGCCGCCTTCATTGTTCAGGTAGCCGGGGGTGCACGCTGCGTTGTAGCGAGCAGTGCCCCACACTGTTCCGATGAGCACGTTGAACCAAGCGTCCTGTGCTTCGACGGTCGGCTCGAAAGTGGCGATGTTCTCGGCGAGAGCACGCTCGATGAGGTGGGTGATGTGAATTGCCGTCTCTGTGATGGTGTGCACGAAGTTGATTGCCTGGCCGCCTTGTGTGGCACTGATCATCAGCATGTTGGGAAACCCGCGACCAAGCACGCCGTGCAAGGTTCCTGGGCCATCGGCCCAAGCCTCGCTAAGCGGAACTGCACCCTTACCGACCGGGTCGAACCCCAGGCGATGGTGGTACTCAGACGTCACCTCGAAACCAGATGCAAACACCAACAGATCACACGGATACTCGACGCCATTCACGACGACGCCGGTCTCGGTGATCTCGTCGACACCTTGTCCTTCGGTGTCCACGAGATGCACGTTCGGGCGATTGAACG
>DAIOTI010000211.1:0-3645 GCA_036752105.1 Ilumatobacteraceae bacterium
CCATTCCCGTGGGAATCGCGAGAAGAATCATGGCAATGAGATGGGCGTCGTACGACTTGTCGATGGCACCTTTGGCTTGCGCCGCTACGACGATGCGCTCGTACATTTCGTAGTGCTCACGAATACGTGGGAGCAGCTTCTTTCGAGCTTTCGGGTCGCGCCACGATGCGTAATACGCCTCGATGAGAAGTTTTTGGGTGGCGGTTGGTCCGGAGTCTTTGATGTTCCGTGGAACCAACCCTGCAATCTGCACCAACCAACTCGCTACGTCGTTGATCTTGTGGGTGTCAAGCACATGAGCATTGCTCTCGATTTGCTTCGTGAGTGCGTGCTCGATGGCGGCGCGAAAGAGATCTTCCTTGTTCTTGAACCATGTGTAGACCGAGCCAGGGGTGAGACCGGCGCGCTTGGCGATTTCAGTGAGACGCGCACGGTCGAACCCGACAGCGGCAATTTCGTCGGTGGCGGCTTGCAGCAATTTCTCCTGTGAGGCGAGCGCCCACGGACGGCGCTTGCGACCATTCACCGTGACGATGCGAGTTGGAGACTCGGCCATGGCCCCAGAGTACCTGCCTTGTAACGACCCTGTTCCCATGATTGAATGACTTTTCAGGTTCACTCAGGGGGCGGGTTCATGGGTCGTACAAAGAAACTTCTGGCGCTGTCTATGGCAATCGCCAGCGTCTCTGCCGCTTGCGGTGGGGGCGACAGCTCGAGTAGTCGTCAGCGCAATAGTGCTCTCAGTGAAGCCGGCACGTGTGTTACCGCTAGCAAGAACACAGATGATGAGACTCTTGTCGATCTCGAGTTTTGTGCGGAGGCGGTTTCATACACGGCCTCATTCAATGACAAGGTGGAAACCCAACGACATGATGTGCCGGTCGGTCGCAAGCCTGTTTTGGCGACATTTGGCATCGACCCAGCAGGTGTGTACAAGATTCGCTCATTTGCTGCGGATGGCACGTTGATTGCGACCGACATCGTGTCGTTCACTTACGGTCCGATTGCTAGCGAAGGCAAATCGTGCGCTGAGGGTGGGGTATGTGCTGTCGGTGACGCAGCTCCATCGGGTGGCATCGTCTTCTATGCAGCCGACTCGCCGCAGCAGTGGGGGCAATACCTCGCTGCTCTTCCGATGATCGACAACAAAGTCGTTTTCGGTTGCAACAACGTGGTGATTGAAGGGACGACAGACGGAATCGGCGATGGAGCTGCAAACACCTCGATCATCGAAAAGGCGTGCGCAGATGACCCATCCCCCGCAGTGACGTCAGTTCGAAGCGCTCTTCCGCAGGCATACCTGCCGACTCGACTCGAGATGTTCGAGATGGCAAAAGTGCTGGGTGGTCGAGACGGATTCATTTTTGATCTGAATGCGGCGTCACCGCCGAATCGACCGATTGTCAGCTACATGCCGATGGTGGGCGTCGAAGGAACCTCGGACACCGAGGTGCATCGTCGTAACAATGTTGTTGACTTCATGTTGTACCCAACTGGATGGTCGCACATGCAGACATTCCGCACTACTGAGTACAACGTGTGGCCGGTGTACGCGTTCTCAAAAAGCGATGTGCGCCCTGTTGAGACAGTGACCGTGACAGCCGAAGAGCCGAGTGGCGATGCGGCAGGTAGTGATGATGCTCCTGGCGCTGGCGGCAACGACACGCCGTCCTCGGACGGTCTTGCTCCCACCAACGTGACAGTGGAGCGACGCAACCCGTCAGAATTGTCAGAAGTAACCGTGTCGTGGACCAACCCGACCTGGGCTGAGTTCGCATCAATTCGTGTCGAATTCAGGTACACAATCGCCCACACCGATGTTGACGCCAACGGGGATTGGGTGGCACCTATTTACGTGGAAATTGGTACCGCAACGTCTTGGACAGGTGCGGCAGGAATTTTGCCGGCACTCGGTAACCCTGAATTCCGGGTGGTGGCGCTCAATGCCGACAAGTCAGTGGCACATCGCAGTGCTTCGGTGGTTCTGAAGAACCCAGAGCCTACGCAATCATCTGATGCAGCTGAACTTCAAGCCGTCGTTGATGACTGTGCAGCAGTCGAGCAGTTCGACGACTTCGTCACGTTGGTCGGGGCTCCTTTCACTACTGATCAGCCGGTCGTCGTCGAGACATCAGCCGGATGCGATATCCCGGAGAAGTTGACTGACAGAGTTCGTGTCGAGTATTCGTTCACTCTGGTCGGGGACAAACATTTCACAGACTGGAACGCAAACGGTATTCAATACCCGCAATCACTAGGCAGCTATACACAGCTTCTTCCGGCCGATGACTACACACTGAACGTTACGAGGCATGTCACTGTGGACGGCCTGATGGTCAACAGTGAAGTCACCGGTCCGGTCATCACGAAGACATTCGAAGTCACACAGGGTGATTCGAACCCAAAGGTTGAATGCGCCGATAGCGACATGAAGATGGTAGCGACGGCGTTCGAATTCCCATGCCAGTTCGTCGACAACCTTTTGCTCTCGACGGTGAAACGAACTGGTGAACCGCTTGAGAATGGTTATTTCTCAGGGTCCCGTGTGGTCGACCTGAAGAAGTTGGGAAGCGGATGGCATCGAGTGGAGGTTTCCACCACCGGAGCCCTCCTGCGTCAGATGTGGCGTCTGTACGTCTGTCATACGGATTGTGGTCCCGTGAATCCGCCGTCCGGATACAGCGTCTCGAAATCCGGCGATGTCATCACGATTGCACTTCCGCCGTGTGACGTTCCAGAAGGAATGCGTCTCGATGCAGGGTTGATCGCTCCGCTACGAAGGCTTTCGTCCGGTGTATTGCGTCGTCCTAGGTTCGACTACGGCCTTGCAATGAAATTGGGTCTACAGAAGTCGTTTGACAATCTGGCCAACGAGATCATTGTGCTTGGTCGATCAGAATCCATCACCATTTCCAACAGCGCAGACATTGCGGGTGTGGAGTTCACCGAGACAGCGGTGTGTATGACTGCTGGAAATGTCACGGAGACCGCCATTTTTGGTTCTTCGACGGCTGGTTCGAATAGTCCCTCTGAAACTACTCAGCCACCGAATGTCGAATCGACAGGTGTGGTCCAACCACTAACCATCGATGTCGCTTCGGTCAACCCATCTCCTGTGGTCCTTCCCGAGAGTGTCTCTCGAATCGAGGTCACCCTCACCGACAGCTCTGACGACTTATCAGCATTATCAATGAGCCTTGACGGCTCGACATGGGTGCCAGTACCACGAGGTCAGCCCGTTTCACTTAACCGGTCCGACGTGGCATCGCTTCAAGTTCGATCAGTGAATGCGAAAGGTGAGATGCGCCAGGTGGTGCAGACCGTCGTGAGCGGCACAAGTGGCGAGTCTTCGTCCGCCGGCAGCACCGTTTCCGGTGCGTCCGATAGTTCCAGTTCTTCAAAACTGTGGATTCTCGTGGTCATTCTCGTTCTTCTTATTCTCATTGCCGTCTTAATGCGAGGTCGGCGCTCCAAGGCAAAGGACTGACAAATGAAATCTGTACTTCGTGGACTGTGTGTCCTGGCTCTTGCGTCTTCCACGGTTGCTTGCAGCGGAGGTGGTGACTCGGCGTCCAACGTGATCCGCGAGAACGCCGACTCTGGTCTTGCGCCAGAGCAGAACGGCTTCTCGTTCGCCAACTTCGG
>DAIOTI010000212.1:0-3641 GCA_036752105.1 Ilumatobacteraceae bacterium
ATTTCCGCATGTGTTGACAGCCTTCGGGGCGACGACTCCCTCGACAGTGCTTTCGTGGGGCTCGCAACTCACAAGAATTACTGGGAGCAGCAGGAAGATGGCTCATGGGTGCGACTGCGTGACTGGATGAAGGTCTATGCTTCGCGCCAAGTTCGTCGCAAAATCGTTCGTGAAGACACTGGTCTCGCGAGTGCGAGTCGGTCACGGATCTGGCGGGAAGGTCGAAGGATCGGTGACCGTGTGATGATTATCGCGCACGATGATGACTTCTCGTCAATTGATATTCACAAGAGAGAGGATCTAGATCTGGCAAGTGCAGCATTGAAGATTCGAATGGACTCGCATGTCTGAACAATTGGTCTCGATCGTCGTTCGCACTCGCAACGAAGAGCGCTGGATCGACAAGTGTTTGGAAGCCATTGCTTCGCAGGAGTATGTCAATCATGAGGTGATCATTGTTGACAACGAGTCCACCGATGCGACCCTTAAGAAGGTTCAAGCGTTTGATGTCACGGTGTTGTCAATTTCGGAATTTCGGCCAGGCGAAGCCCTGAATGACGGAATCCGAGCCTCCCGTGGAGACATCATTGTCTGTTTGTCTGCGCACTGCATACCAACGTCGCCTCAGTGGCTTTCACACTTGGTAGCTCCACTTCGTGACCAACGTGTGGCAGGTGTTTATGGCCGACAAGAACCTCTGCCATTTTCGGATCCGCACGACAAGCGCGACTTGCTGACGGTGTTTGGGCTCGACACAAAGATTCAGGAACGAGATCCGTTCTTTCACAATGCAAACTCTGCTTTGCGCCGCTCCACTTGGGAACAGTTCCCATTTGACGAACATGTAAAGAACTTGGAAGATCGCGTCTGGGGACAAGCCGTTATCAATGCCGGAATGACCATCGTCTACGAGCCTTCCGCAAGCGTGTATCACTGGCACGGAATTCACCAAGGACTCGACGTAAAGCGTGCTCAAGGTGTTGTGCGCGTAATGGAACAAATCCATGGCGAATCAACCCTTCCGGATTTTCTCGCGACGAATCGGCAGCACAACATTGTCGTGATACCGGTGAGGGAACAGCCCGAGTTCCCACTTCAACACGAGTTGCTCACCGTTACGGTACGGACAGCCCTGCAGCTAAAGGATGTCGCGAAGGTCGTTGTTTCCACGGACTCCGAAGCTCTGGCAGATACCGCTCGCCGAGCTGGTGGCGAAGCTCCGTTCATTCGCCCCAGCCATCTCGCCGACAAGGCCGTCGATGTTGTAGACGTCGTGCGACATGCGATGGATGAGGTTGAGAAGTCTTCAACCGTTGTTGATGCAGTGATACTGCTCGAGATTGCATATCCGTTGCGTCGCATAAGCCATATCAGCGACATGCTCGATCGGCTTTATTCAGAAGGTCTCGAAGTTGTGGTGGCGGGTAGGCGCGAGCGTCGAGGATTGTGGGCTGACGATCAAGGTGTCGTCGTGCAGGTTGGAGAGGGCTTTAAACCTCGGGAACTCAAGACCTCGAGTGCCTATATCGGTCTTCTTGGTTACGGCACCGTCATCAGAAGTGCGGCCCTCCGGGGTCGAGAACCGTTCGGGAGTCGCGTTGGCGTGTTCGAAGTTTCCGATGAGATAACGTCTCTTGAGTTTCGGTCAAATGTGAATTTGGAACTTGGCAGGCGTCTGCTCGATGAAGTTGACCTAGGGAGCAAGTAGCGATGCGAGTCGCACTTATCGGTTGTGGTCGGGTTGCCAAGCACTATCGGGCGGTGCTCTCGGATCCTCAGTTGACGAGCATTCAAGTATCCGGTGTTTGTGATGTTGATACGCAAAAGCGTCTTGACTTCGCCCGTCACTTTGGCGCCTATGAGAGCGCCGATATCGAAGACTGCATCACGAAGAGTGATCCGGATTTGGTTGTGGTGGCTACTCCATCAGGTTTGCACGCCGAGCACACAGAGATTGCTCTCAATGCAGGGCGACATGTGCTCGTAGAAAAGCCGGCAGCCATGATCCCGGCCGATATCCGACGTCTACATGAGTGTGCGCAAACGAAGGGCTTGATGTACGGCGTAGCGTTTCAAAACAGGTTCAATCCAGCCGTAAGGCTTTTGAAATCGGCTGTTGATGGAGGGCGTTTTGGGGCAATTACCAGTCTCTCCGTTCGATTGCGCTGGTCTCGAGATCAGGGCTACTACAACGACGGCTGGCATGGAACCTGGGCGATGGATGGCGGCGTTATCAATCAACAGGCAATTCACCACGTGGATGTTCTGCAGTGGCTCTTCGGCCCGATTCGTGAAGTAAGCGCGACCATTGGCAATCGACTGAACCAGCTCGAAGCTGAGGACACTTTGGTGGCTCTCTTCAGAACTTCGTCCGGAGCGCTCGGAACGATCGAGGCGACCACCGCTGCGCGCCCTCGTGACTTTGAGGCATCTCTAACCGTTACCGCGGAAGGTGGCGTTGTTCGAGTCGGCGGAATCGCGCTAAACAAAGTCGAGGAGTTTGATTTCGTTCACCACCTCGCATCGGATTCACATGCTGCTGAGTCAGCAAGCCAAGAAGTGCCAACTGGTTACGGCCTTAGTCACGGCACTCTGTTGAGCGAGATTGCCAAGCGGCTGAAGGCTGGAAACATCGCTGCACCGGTAAATGCAATAGATTCAGTCCACACATGTGAGATCATTCATGCCCTCTATCAGAGCCATGAGCAGCGGACGTGGGTTGCCGTTGGGGAGTCGTCACTTTCGGCAAGACTGGGAGTGAGGACGGCAAAACTGTGACGGAGATTCAGAATAAATTCCCAGGCAAAGACGTAACACCTGAAGATCTTGAAACGAAGTTTCCTTTGGTTGCAAAGAAGGCGCCAGACCACTTCTCGAGTTTTGAGGTCGCGGGAGTGGTTTTCGGAGGCCCTGGTGTCCCCATCATGGCTGGACCGAATATGGTCGAGTCGGAAGCTCTCATCGTCGACATAGCAAAGAACGTCCAAAGACTGGGTGCACAGTTCCTCCGTGGCGGTGCATTCAAACCTTTGACATTTCCTTATCGCAGCGCCAAATACAACGAAACTCGGGAGAAGGGGATCGAGTGGCTAGGTGAGGCCAAACGCGTCACCGGGCTGCCGGTAATAACCGAGGTTATGGAAGAGCGCTTTCTGCCACTGGTGTGCGAAGTCGCCGACATCATCCAAATTGGTTCGCGCAATATGCAGAATTACCCATTCCTTACCGCATGTGCCAAAACCGGTAAACCGCTGATGTTGAAACGTCACTATGGGGCCTCACTGCGAGACTGGTTGGGTGCTGCCGAGTACCTCATGGTCGAGGGAAACGAGCGAATCATGCTGTGTGAGCGTGGGATCACCACTGCACACACTCACCGTGCGACCTCTCGCTTTCTGCTCGACCTTCAAGTGATTCCTGCCGCCAAGGAGCTCACGCACCTTCCCATCATTTCCGACCCGTCGCATGCCACCTTCTGGGCACCATGGGTAACGCCGATGGCGCTCGCCTCCGTGGCAGCCGGGGCAGACGGCCTGATGATTGAAGTTCATCCAACCCCAAGCGAAGCGGCCGTTGACCCTCTCCAACCTCTGGATTATGAACAGTTCGGAGCATTGGTCAAAAGAGTCAATGTTATGAAG
>DAIOTI010000213.1:0-3624 GCA_036752105.1 Ilumatobacteraceae bacterium
GTGCATGGATGCAAGACCGCCACCACGGCGGCCGATGGGGGTGCGGAGGGCGTCGACGATGACAACTGAACGTGGAGATGACATACCGTGAATCTACTTTGCGGGGGCTTTGACCGGCGATTGCGGAAGTCGGAGCGGTACAGCGACAACTAGCGGTACGGCGGCGTTGCTGGATACGGTGAGGAAATGTCGTCTCAATCGCGCGCCACTGCAACAAGTCTTGGAAGAGTCGGTCTTTGGGCCTTCGATCTTGACACCGTTCCCATGTCGCAGGCGTGTGACATCGCAGGTGAAATCGAAACCATGGGTTTCCGCGCACTCTGGGTACCAGAGGCCGTTGGTCGCGAACCATTTGCAAGTTGTTCCGCATTGTTGTCGGCGACGTCGAAGTTGGTGATGGCAACTGGAATTGCAAGCCTGCATGCTCGATCAGCACAGACGATGCAGGCTGGCTGGAAGACATTGAGCGAGGCATTTCCGGAGCGCTTCGTGCTCGGCATCGGAGTCAGTCATCAGCCGATGGTGGAGGGTGCACACGGCAAGAACTATTCGAAGCCGTACACGACGATGGTCGAGTATCTCGACGCGATGGACAGAGGGCTTTTCTTCGCCGCACCATCCACCGTTGCTCCACGGCGAGTGCTCGCTGCACTCGGTCCGAAGATGCTCGCGTTGGCTGCAGAGCGCACTGAAGGAGCGCATCCGTATTTCACGCCGGTCGAGCACACTGCAGAGGCTCGCGCGATCATGGGACCCGATGCCTTGCTCGCACCTGAGGTCGCAGTGGTCTTCGACTCTGACCCGTCGCGTGCGCGCGAAGTCGCTCGTCAGTACATGGCGATGTATCTGGCTTTGCCCAACTACGCGAACAATCTGAAGAGACTCGGCTGGGACGAATCTGACATCACCGGCGCGTCAGATGCGATCGTCGACGCCATCGTCGGTTGGGGAAGCACAGACGCCGTTTTGGCACGCATCAAAGCCCATCTCGACGCTGGCGCTGATCATGTGTGTGTCCAAGTTCTTGGCGCCACGCCAGGCACTGTGCCTGTCGACCAGTGGCGCGAACTTGCCGCTGCGACCAAAGACTGGTGAACATGCTCGAGAAAGATCGTTACCTTGTAAACCTTCGTGACTCGGTCGCCCTCGTCGCGTATGTGGCAGACGGCAACCTGTCCCGACCTGTGCCGTCATGTCCGAACTGGACGATGTCACACCTCGTGTGGCACTGCACACGGGTTCATGAGGCCATCGTGCAGATTGTCGTCGACAAGGTGCAAGGTTTCGACAAGTTGCGTCCATACAAACGGGTCAATGATGAAGTGCTCGTCGATACGTTTGTCAATGGCGCGAACACTTTGATCGACGTCTTCACTTCGACACCTCCAGATGACGAGATCTGGTCATGGGTTGGCCCAGCTCCAGTGACGTGGGCGATTCGGCGCATGGCGCAAGAGACGATGGTGCACGCATGGGATGCCGCCACCGCAATCGGTCCGGCCCCGACGATGCCTGGCGACATGGCGAGCGACGGAATCGACGAGTTCCTACACAATTTTCTGCGCCTACAGCGCGAGTCGATGCCGGCACCAGGGGGGTCGGTGCATATTCATTGCACCGATGTGCACGGTGAGTGGTTCATCGATGAGCCCGAAGTGGGGAACATCACCATCACACGAGAGCATGCAAAGGGCACATGTGCCATTCGCGGCGAAGCAAGTCAGTTGCTGTTGGTTTTGTGGCGGCGCCAGCCACTGTCAAGTGTCGAGGTCATCGGTGCACAAGACGTCGCGGAGCGCTTCGTGGAACGCACCGCCCTCTAGAACCAGATTCCGTTTTTATTCGGCGATGCCGACTGGAGTTCCGTCGATGATCTGGTCGAGATATTCGCTCAACCCATAGCCCACCGCGCCTGCATTCGCTCCAGACGTCAGAGTCCAGCGAGTCATTCCTTCACTGATGCGGGTGTGCAACCAGTTGCCTTCGGGGTCTTGTCGACGATTGCGCAGCGGAATGAGGTTCATGACCTCTCCTTCGAAGGCCCATTCCTTGCCACTTCGCGATGAACGAAGAGTGCCTCTGACTCTCGAGTGGTACTTGTCTTCGCCGACGAACTCGGTGCTGACGGTGCAGTCGTCACACACGTGGATGCGGCCGTCTTCCCACACGAACCCCCCACGTGTACCGGCCGAGTTCTTCTTCGCCACTCGGCTCGTCATGAACCCGAAGTCGCGTCCGAAGTTTGCAGTGAGCCACCGGTAATACCACGGTGCTTGCCAGTACCGCGGGCCCCACGAGTGATCTCTCAGTCCGTGACCGGCAATCGCCCATTCTTCGTCGCCGACACGAATCGTCCCGCTCGCTTCGACGAGTTGTTCGTAGTGACCACGGGCGAACTCTTCACCTGGGGCTTCATGTGGCGTGTCTGGTTCTCCACCGAACATCGATTCACGGCCACCACCTGTGAACGTGATGTGGACTTCGCCGTCTGCATAAGGGTTGTCGGTGAATGCCTGCTTCGGGTCGACCATCTCGAGCGGATCGGTGAGGACGCAGAGTTTTCCGGTGTAGTCGACGCGCAGCTCTTCGAATGGTTTCACCATGGTCCACTTCAAACCACCTGCATCGAGTGCATCGTTGTTCGATATCGCCGGTCGCTTGAAGATGAATGCGACTCGACCATCCGGCAAGTAGATGCAGATGGTCATCTCGGCGTGACCCTCGTTCGCACGATTTCCCATGCGGAACCATCCACCGATTCCTTGCTTCGGGTCAAAGCAGTTCACATACATGCTCTCGTTGAAGTTGGGCTCGGGTCCCAACTCGTGCATGTATTCATCGGCAGGTTCAAGGCGCACTCCCATGGCCGAACCCTAAGTCATGGTCGTTGGGTCGTCGTCAGCCTGCGCCAAAGATCCGCCGTTGCAGCTTGCGCATGCCGGCAAGCCACTTGTCGCGATCTGCCGTGCGATTCTGCTCGTACATCGCCACTTCCGGATGGGGCAAGATCAAGAATCTTTCGTCGCGAATCGCTTCAGCGACGATGTCGGCCACCTGCTCTGGTTCGAGAACTGCACCAGCAGCCCTCACGACGTCGCCACCGCGAACGTCCGTGCCGTGAGAGTCAGGAGGGTTCAACATGTTGGTGTTCACACCCTGAGGGCACAGACAGCTCACCTTCACACCACGGTCGCCGTACGTGATGGACATCCATTCGGCAAAAGCCACTGCCGCGTGTTTGGTGACCGAATACGGCGCCGACCCGATTTGAGCGAGAAGTCCGGCTGCGGAAGCAGTGGAGCAGAAGTAACCATCACCGTGTGCCACCCAGTCATCGATGAGATGTTTCGCTGCCCAACGATGCGCGTGAATGTTGATGTCGAAAGAGTTCATCCATCCGGATTCCTCGGTGTGTTCGAGATCCGTTCCGAAGGCGACGCCCGCATTGGCGAAGAACAAGTGAATGCGTCCAAATTTCTGACGCGCACTATCGATAAGCGCCTTGTTGCCGAATTCGGTACTGATGTCGGTAAGTACGGCGTGGGCAGAGTCGGGGCGACTCGTGTTCAACTCGCGCTCCAACTCACCAAGCGGAATCTCCACTCGATCCGCAATCACCACGGA
>DAIOTI010000214.1:0-3595 GCA_036752105.1 Ilumatobacteraceae bacterium
GACGTTGGCGCTCGGGCAATTGATTCTGCAAGAACCACAAGCGGGTGGCGAGCTTCGACCCGGCGAAGCAGTGAAAGTCATCGTGTCGGGTGGCGCTGGCCAAGTTGTGGTGCCAAGTGTCGGTGGGTTCACCAGCACCGCAGCACAAGAGACTCTGCAGGCTGCCCCGTACAAGTTCGTCGTCACCGTCACCGAGGAAGCAAGTGGAACAGTGGCCAAAGGTTTGGTCATTCGCACCGACCCTGCGTTCGGTACTCCGGCCGACGCCGGCCGCGCAGTGACATTGTTCGTGAGCTCTGGTCCACAACAAGTCACAGTGCCCGCAGTTGAAGGACTCACCGAAGGTGATGCGCGTAACAAGTTGGCACAGGTGAACTTGTCTGCCGACGTGCGCTACGTGGAAGTGGCGGCTGGAAGTGCGAGCGACGGCAAAGTGATCACGCAAGGAACGCCGGCGAACAGTTTGGCGAACCCTCAGTCGAGTGTGGTCCTCACCGTCGGACGCGCTTCCGCTGCAACGACTGCACCACCGGCAACTGGCGCAACAACGACGACGACTGGCTAGTTGCAACGGCGGACAAAGTTCGCCAACAACTCGTGCCCAGCTGCAGTGAGAATGCTCTCGGGGTGGAACTGCACGCCTTCCACGTCGACGCTTGTGTGGCGAACACCCATCACCATTCCATCGCTCGTGCGCGCGGTCACATGCAACACCTCAGGCATGGAATCTGCGTCGATGACGAGTGAGTGATAACGCGTTGCTTCGAGCGGGTTCGGTAAACCTTCGAAGACGCCAGTTCCGTCATGCGTGATGTGCGAAGTCTTGCCGTGCAACAACTCGGGGGCACGCACCACCTTGCCGCCATACACATGTCCGATTGCCTGATGACCGAGGCACACACCGAACACCGGCTTCACACCAGCAAATGCGGTGATGGCGTCGCAGATGATTCCGGCGTCTTCTGGTCGACCAGGACCTGGCGACAACAACACTCCATCAGGAGCCATGGCAACGGCTTCGCTCACGGTGATTTGATCGTTGCGCACCACCACCGGGTCAGCACCAAGCTCGCCCAGGTATTGCACGAGGTTGTAGACGAAACTGTCATAACTGTCAATGACGAGTATCCGTGCCACCTCCACAGCCTGCCTGCTGGGTGAGGAAACGAGGCAACCAATTACACTTGCCCCGTGGCTCAACGCATGAACAAGCGCGGCGGACGCGTGACACCCAAGGGAACCAAACCAGGTCAGAAGGGTGCGAAGGCACATCACGACCCCACGCACGTGCACTCCACCCACGACGTGGCCCCGTCCAGTCGCTACACGCCTCCCACGCCCGAGTTCAAGAAACACAGCGCGCCGTGGGTGCCGTATCTCATGTTCATCCTGCTCGGCCTCGGTGCTCTCGTGATTTTGCTGTACTACCTGGGCTTCGTACCTGGCGGCCGGTCGAACATCTACTTGTTCACAGGTTTGGCCATGGTGCTAGGCGGTTTGTACACCGCCACGAAATATCACTAGTCACATAAGGGCCAAATAGGCACTAAAGAAAATGACACGAGTGTCATTATCCCCGTGGTTTTCCACAATCTGTGGAAACTCGAGTTACGACTATTCGATCGGCGCGACGAGATCCATGTCTTCAAGACAATGTTTCGGCGGTGGTGGGTCTTCGTCGGGTGCCATCGTCATACGTAACTCCACCCCGCACACGCCGCAGCGATAATTCAACTTGATGCGTCGCATCTCGCCCGCCGGTGGCGGAGGTGGCAGTGGCGTCGTCATTGAGCGCAACATTCCGATTCCCGCTCGCCAGATGACGAGCAACATGACGACTCCGCCCAAAAACCACAGGACAGAGCCGAGACTTGGCATGGGTGTTGCTCAGCCGAGGCGTTCGATGATGGTGGCGTTTGCCATGCCGCCACCTTCGCACATGGTCTGAAGACCGTAACGACCACCGGTGCGCTCGAGCTCGTGCAACAACGTGGTCATGAGGCGTGCACCGCTGCAACCAAGTGGGTGACCAAGTGCAATTGCACCGCCGTTCGGGTTCACAATGTCCATGTTCGGGTGCAGTTCCTTCTCCCACGCGAGCACGACCGAAGCGAATGCTTCGTTGATTTCAATCACGTCCATGTCGGAGATGCTGAGACCAGCGCGCTCGAGCACTTTGTGTGTCGCCGGAATCGGAGCGGTGAGCATGTAGCGCGGATCATCGCCCGCGAGCGAGAAGTTCACGAAACGAGCTCGCGGCTTCAAACCCAATTGCTTCGCCTTCTCTTCACTCATGATGAGAAGCGACGCTGCGCCGTCGGTGATTTGGCTGCTGTTACCGGCAGTCACGCGACCGCCTTCTTCCACACTGCGGAACGACGGCTTCAAGTTGCCGAGTGTCTCCATGGTGGTCTCACGCAGACCTTCGTCGGTTGTCATCGGCTTGCCTTCGAAGTCATTCACCGGAAGAATCTCGCGTTCGAAGCGACCCTCCTTGGTGGCTTGCTGAGCAAGTGTCTGTGAGCGAAGACCGAAGCGATCCATGTCTTCGCGACTGATGTTCCACTTGTCGGCGATCATTTCCGCCGACACACCTTGAGGAACAAGGCCACCGACCGGCGCATAACGCGAGCTCAACTGTGGTCCGAAAGGAAACCCGTACTTGCCGTCAGCCACGGCTGAACCCATGGGAACGCGCGTCATGATTTCAACACCAGATGCAATCACCACGTCGTAGGCACCTGCGATGACACCTTGCGCCGCGAAGTGAGCAGCCTGCTGGCTAGAACCACACTGACGATCGACGGTGGTGCCAGGAATGGTCTCGGGAAGTCCGGCTGCGAGCACCGCGTTGCGCGCCACGTTCAGGGATTGCTCGCCCACCTGCATGACACAGCCCATGATGACGTCTTCAATGAGCACAGGGTCGAGGCCATTGCGCTCAACGAGCGCCTTCAATGTCTCGGCGGCCAGGTCGACCGGGTGCCAGTCCTTCAATTTTCCGTTGCGCTTGCCAAGGGGGGTGCGCACTGCATCGACGATCACTGCTGTTGCCATGTGCAAAGTCTGCCCCCTTGACACTGAATTGGCCTAGTCGAGGGTGCGACGACTGAGATGGTTCAGTCAGCTTCGAGCACCTTGCCAAAGATGCGGTTCAAGGCCACCACATCTGTCTCGGTGAGGCTGTTGGTAAATACCCGACGCACGATTCGGTAATAAGAGGTGCTGGCGCGCTTCCACACATCGCGACCCTCGCGAGTGAGCACCACCAACAGGCCACGGCCGTCGTCGAGGGTGGCGCGCTCACGGGCCACATAGCGCAGGTCTTCGAGTTTGTCGACTTGTCGCGAGAGGCTGCTCGGGTGTGCCATCACCTTCTCAGCGAGTTCATTGAAACGCAGCGAGCCGTCTTCAGTGTCGTGAAGTGCATCGAGAATCTCGTACCACGTGAGCAACAGCCCATGATCGGCTTCCAATGCGCGCGACAACATCTTGTGCATCGCAGCATGCGACGTGAGGAACTCGCGCCACACACGCAGACGTTCGGGGTCGGGTGCTGCCATGGCGAACTACGCGCTGGCTACCTTGTCGGCGA
>DAIOTI010000215.1:0-3584 GCA_036752105.1 Ilumatobacteraceae bacterium
GGCGATCACTGTCGGCGCCATCACCACCACCGATGCACGTGCGAGTTACTCGAACTTCGGAAGTTGCGTCGATGCATGGGCACCTGGCAGTGGCATCACGTCCGCATGGATCGGTGGAAGCGGTGCCACCAACACCATCTCTGGTACGTCGATGGCCTCGCCGCACGTGGCCGGTCTCGCCGCACGTCTGTCGCAGGCAGTCCCTGGCATCAGCTCGACTGAAATCACTCGACGTCTGACGACAGCAAGTGTCGATGGAGGATCTGCGTTGCCGATCGTCAACCTGATCGAGGCGCCGACACCAGACACCACGACGACATCGGTCGCAGACACCACGACGACCGTGCCAGAGTCCACCACGACGGTGCCTGACACCACGACAACTGCGCCTGCAACCACGACGACGGTGCCACGCACCACCACCACGTTGCCGGCCACCACGACCACTGCTCCGAAGCGCAACGAGGACAAGGGCAAGTCGCCGAGTACTCCACGTAAGAAGACATCGGTGGCTCAGCCGAAGGAGTTTGCTGCACGGCTGTCGGCCACAGGAATCGTCGCCACATGGGAAGACGATGCATCGGCCGAGTCATACCGCATGGACTGCTCACGTCTCGCGCTCGGTGTCAACGCTCGCGTCGAACAGAGCTTTGCATTTGCATCTGCCCAAGTGCAGAGACTGCGCGAAGACAAAGCGACGGTCACGGTCGACTTCACACCAGTGGTCGCGCAGCGTTGCTGGCTGACCGCATTTATCGAAGATCTTGCCAGCGCACCAAGTAATCCGGCAATCGTCAACATGAAGAAGTCACGTGAAGATGATGACGACGACAAGCCGGTCGTCACCACCACCACAGTTGCTCCGACGACCACGACGACCATTGCACCGACAACGACGACCATCACGCCGACAACGACCACGACCGTTCCCGAGTCGTCTACAACCTCAGTTGTGACGACAACGACGGTTGCGAATCAGTCGTCAAACGTGAAGAAACCGACCACACCGACCATTCCGCCTCGGACGACGGTTCCCAAGAAAAAGCCGTGAGTCTTCGGTGTGGGTCACGCGAGTGGCCCACACCGTCGAAATCCAGAGCTACTGGTTGAAGTTCTCGAAGTAGCGACTCGGCGTGGGGCCACGCTGACCTTGATACTTCGAGCCACGTGCACCTTGCCCGTACGGATTCTCCGCCGGTGATGTCATCTTCATGAATGAGATCTGACCGATCTTCATGCCTGGGTACAAGGTGATCGGAAGGTTGGCGACGTTGGCCAACTCAAGGGTCACATGGCCGTCAAAGCCGGCGTCGATGAACCCTGCAGTCGAGTGGATGAGAAGTCCGAGCCGGCCGAGCGAACTCTTGCCTTCGATGCGGGCCACCAAGTCATGTGGCACTGCGACGCGTTCGAGTGTCGAGCCCAGCACGAATTCACCTGGATGCAACATGAACACACCGTCCATCGGAATTTCGACCATCTCAGTGAGATCGGTCATGTCTCGCTTCACGTCGATGATGCCTGCCGTGTGGTTGCGGAAGACGCGAAACAAATTCGACACCTTCACGTCGATGGAGGATGGTTGCACGCACTTCTCATCGAATGGTTCGATGATGATGCGACCAGCCGACAGCTCGGCTCGTAGGTCTCTGTCCGACAAGATCACGAGTGCGAACCCTAGCCCGCGACCAAACTGACGAACGCCCAGATGGCGGCGATGGCGCCGATAGTGGCCATCACAATTGTGCGCGCGACCGGAGCTTTGGTGAGGTTCTCGGTGTCTTGTTGCGCTGCCGGCGGCTTCACCAGAGCAAGCACGTTTCCGACGGCCAATGCCCCACCGAGGGCGAGCACCAACCACGTGATGAGATTTTCGCCGAGGAACATCCCTCCATTGTGGCTGTTCTCTGGTTGCTCTAACGAGTTCAGTCGTCGGTAGTGAGAGTTTCGCGCACGATGTACGCGGGGCGCTGCTGAGTCTCACGCAGGGTGAACGTGGCGTGCGATGCAATGAAAATAGAGAACAACAGATGCACTGCCTGCAGACCGACCAACACCACGAGCAGCAACATCGGCCCTGACAAGTCGCCGGACACCAACATGAACACAGCAGCAACGACAGCGATGATGAACGAGCCGACCATCAACACCGCAGACCAAGTGACGAGCCGCGCAAGGAGGCCCGTTCCCTGGGAAGCAAGAGCCGTGATGGCAGATGAGATGAGTTTGTAAAGCGGCCACCGAGTGCCATTGCCGCCTCGTCGTGGCTCGACTTCAAAATGAACGAACGTGGCCGGGTACCCCAAGTACGAGAACATGCCACGAGTGAAACGCGCACGCTCGCGTAGTTGCAGGAATTCGAGCGCGATCTGGCGCGAGAACACTCGAAAGTCACCGACACCCTGCGGCTCAGTTGCCCCGTCACTTGCGACTTCGCGCAGAGTGTGCAACAGCTTCTTGAACGCTGAATACCACGGCTTTTGTTTTGGAAACGTCATGACACCGACGACATGTTGTTCCCCACTGAGTGCGATCTTGGCCATGCGTGCCATGACGTGCATCGGGTGCTGAAGGTCGGCATCCATCACGCCGACATGTGCTGCCAGTTCGACGGCGCGCTGCACACCTGCATACACCGCTGCGTCTTTGCCGAAGTTGCGAGTGAAACGAACCAATTCGATTCTGAACGTGTCGCTGTGGTGCTTGGCGGCCAAGTCCTTCACCACGTCAGCAGTCGAGTCGGTGGAGCCGTCGTCCACCACGACGAGAGTGAGGCGCGTCAACCCACCAATCGGAAGAAGTTGTGCTTCTGCTTCGCGAATGAATTCGCCGATCGCCGATTCTTCGTTGAGAGCGGGTACGACGACTGCCAGCGTGCCGAGCTCGGGCGTGTGCGTCACGAGAGCCGAGCCTAACGGCGTGGCTACATCTCTCGGGCGGCGTTGTCGAACTTGGTGTACGGCCCTTGGAAAACGAGTTTTCTTGTACCGATGGGACCAGAACGGTGCTTCTGCACGATGATGTCGGCCCACCCACGCGCGTTCAGATTCTCGGGGTTGTGCACTTCTTCGCGGTAAATGAACATGACGACGTCGGCGTCTTGTTCGAGTGCACCAGATTCACGCAAGTCAGCCAACTGAGGACGTTTGTCCTGGCGAGTCTCCAACTGACGCGACAACTGACTGAGAGCCATGACAGGAATGCCGAACTCGCGTGCCAATAGCTTCAAGTTTCGGCTGATTTCACTGACTTCCAACTGGCGAGATTCAAAGTTGTTACTACCACCCATGAGTTGCAGATAGTCGATGACGACGAGCACTGGCATTCCTTCGCGCTGTGCAACGCGCCGAATCTTCTGTCGTATCTGCATGACAGTGACCTGTGAGTTGTCGTCGATGTACAGCGGAATGTCGAGTCGGTTGACCGCGTTCGACAACTTGGTCCAGTCACTGTCTTGCAGTCGACCAGTTCGCAAACGATCAGACTCGACCATTGCTTCGGCAGACAAGATTCTTTGAGTGAGTTCGGTCGAAGACATTTCGAGCGAGAAGAACAACACCGGGCGGTTGGTCTTCTTCGCAGCA
>DAIOTI010000216.1:0-3565 GCA_036752105.1 Ilumatobacteraceae bacterium
GGCTTTGTCGATCGCGACTCGACGCACGTAGGCAACCGGGTCTTCATTGATGCGTGGTGTTTCGTCAACATCAGCCGGGTCGACGAGTGGCTCGACACCAAGCTCGGCCAAGAGCTGCACTCGACGTGGTGAACGCGAGGCAAGAACAATGAGTTCAGCCACCACTTAGTGCCGCCACATCAGCATCGTCTGGCGGTGTGAGGTCGTCAAGATCGTCCAGGTAACCGTGTGGCAACACGACACGAATGGGCCCGTTGGTATGCCCGCGTGTCAATCGCTCACCACCAGGAACGATGATCATCGACGGGTCAAGTTCATCGACAATCGAGGAAAGTTCCGCGTGTGACGACACCAATGCCATTCGTCGACGCACGTCGGAACCGACCGGGTAACCAGTGAGGTACCAGCCGGTGTGTTTGCGGAAATTACGGATTCCAGAGTCATGACCCGAATGCGTGCACAGTGCATCTGCATGCTCGAGCATCACTTTGGTGACCTCACCCAAAGTCGGTGCGGCACGAACCTCACGACCCGCAAACGCGTCGACGATGTCGCGAAACAGCCAAGGTTTGCCGAGACAACCACGACCCACCACAACGCCATCGCAGCCAGTGGTGCTAACCATCTCTAGTGCGTCGGATGCTTCCCAGATGTCGCCATTGCCGAGCACAGGAATGCTGGAGACATGACGCTTCAACTCAGCGATGGCCTCCCAACGCGCATGCCCTGCGTAGTGCTGCTCGGCAGTGCGCGCGTGCAAAGCGATCATCGCGATGCCTTCCTCTTCGGCGGCCTTACCTGTGTCGAGGTACGTGACGATGTCGTCGTTGATTCCGATACGGAACTTGCACGTGACCGGAATGTCGAACTTCGATGCTTCACGCACCGCAGCGGCCATGATGGCCCTCAATAGTTGGCGCTTCACCGGAACCGCCGCGCCTCCGCCTTTTCTAGTGACTTTGTTGGCCGGACAGCCAAAGTTCATGTCGATGTGGTCGACGATGTCCTGTTCACACAGGGCACGAACTGCCTTGCCGACGAACTCTGGATCGCTGCCGTAAATCTGGAGACTGCGAAACTCTTCATCAGGTCCGAACGCCACCATGCGACGTGTCTTCGCATTGCCGTGCACGAGTGCGGCAGCCATCACCATTTCGTTGACATACACAAGACCGGGTGCGAACGACCGACACAGTGAACGAAACGGCGCATTCGTGACCCCTGCCATGGGCGCCAGAACCACAGGTGGTGACACGGTGGTGCGACCCAACTGCAACGGCTTGATCTCGTGCGCGATGCTCATTTCAGGGACACCCCAGGGGAATCAACCGGCAGGCGCAAGTTCGGATACGCACCGGCGGCGAGCGAAGTTGGCCCGTCGCTGCGTAGGCGATGCCAACCCGCTGCGGCGATCATCGCAGCGTTGTCGGTGCACATCGCTCGACTCGGCAAAGCAACGCGCAGCCCGTTGTCTGCACCGACGGTCGACATCTGTTCACGCAGACGTGAGTTTGCTGCGACGCCACCACCAAGGACGACGCCCTTTGCATTCGTCTGATGTGCTGCGCGCACTGCTTTTGCCACGAGCACATCGACCACTGCCGCTTGAAACGACGCTGCAATGTCGTCATTGGACACATCTGGGTTCTTCTTCACGTGGTTGATGACAGCGGTCTTCAGACCACTGAATGAGAAGTTGAGACCGTCATGCAACATGGCACGTGGGAAGTCGACGGCTTGCGCATCGCCGCGAGTGGCCGCCCTGTCGATTGCTGGTCCGCCCGGATATCCGAGGTCGAGATATCGCGCCACTTTGTCGAATGCCTCTCCGGCGGCATCGTCGATGGTGTGGCCGAGCACGCGATAGCGGCCGTGGTCTTGCATGTCGACGAGCATCGTGTGGCCTCCGCTCACCAACAACACGATCAATGGAAACTCAAGAGTTGGGTCGTCGAGGAGGCCCGCATATAGGTGTGCCTCCATGTGATTCACTCCAATGAAGGGCTTGTTCCATGCGAGTGCCAGTGACTTTGCAGCTGACACTCCGACGAGCAGTGCACCAATCAGGCCGGGCCCCACGGTTGCCGCCACCGCATCAATTCGTTCCGGCTGTATACCTGCTTCGTCGATGGCACTCGACACCACTGGCAACAAGTTCTGAAGATGGGCCCTACTGGCAACTTCGGGAACGACACCACCGAACTTGGCATGGATGTCGATCTGACTGCTCACCACCGAGGACAACACGTCGTTGCCACCCATCACCACCGCTGCCGCGGTTTCGTCACAACTTGTCTCGATCGCAAGAACCACCGTCGACTCGTCGACTGCCACTGCATCTGTCGTTTGGGGTTTGGAGACAGCACTCATCGACGTGACTCCTTGATGTGCGCTAGTCGCGACGCGACATCTGGGCCTTGCAGGTCGTGACACCACATGACGATGGCATCTTCTGAATTCTCGTAATACTTCTTGCGCACGCCAGCTGGCACGAAGCCGAAACGGCGATACAAGCGTTGCGCGATGTCATTCGATGCACGTACCTCCAAGGTCATAGCGGTGCATTCGTTCGACACTGCCAAATCACACAGATCCAGCATCAACTCGGTCGCAATGCCGCGACCTTGCCATGTGGGGTGGGTTGCGATGTTCGTGACATGTGCGTCGCCGGCAGAATAGAAGAGCCCTGCATAACCGACAAGTGTGTCCCCGACATACGCCACGATGTAACTGCGGCTTCCCGAACGAACCTGAGACAACTCATCGACGAACACGCGATGCGTCCACGGTCGTTTGTGCACCAACTCTTCGATGTCCAAGACGCGTCGAAGATGACGCCTACGCATCGGCTCGGTGGTCAGCTCGTCGGTGGGAGATGTACGCGTGATGCCCATCATCGTCCCTCTCTGGTGGCCCAGTTGATCTCTGCATCTGGCACTCGCAGATACAACGGTTCAACCGTATGAGCCTCGACCCACTCTTCGCGCGCTGCCTTCTGACCAGCCAAGATCAAGAGGTCGTCGATGCTCGGCCACGTCGCCTCGTCAGCACGCATCGTCGTGCGGGTCAACGCCTCGAACGAGTCGTGATGGCGCACAAAACCTGACCCGACACAGGTGACGTACTGGTCACGTTCGGCGAGATGAATGGCGCAATCGTCTGGTGGCGTGACAACCGGTTCTGTCAGTCTCACCATGCGACCGTCACCTGGTTTGTACACCGCCCAGTACATCTCGCCACGTCGTGCATCGAGGGCCGCAGCAACAACATCATCTTCCGTTCGTGTCGCCTGTTGAGCAAGCACATCGAGACTGCACATGGGAACCACTGGAACATCAAGCGCCCAAGCCAACGATTGCGCTGCCGCAATGCCGACTCGCAGTCCGGTGAAGAGACCAGGACCCACGTCGACTGCCACGGCATCAAGTTGACGAAGAGACATGCCGGCTTGTGCACATACGAACTCGACCATCGGTGCCAGGCTCTCGGCATGACGACGATCACTGTTCACCGTCGCCGTGGCAAGTGTTCCGCGGTGATCACCGAGAGCAACACCGACGTGTTC
>DAIOTI010000217.1:0-3539 GCA_036752105.1 Ilumatobacteraceae bacterium
CCTCGATTGACCCCCCATCTGGGGAAACCCCCGATCCCCTGACGGAGCTGCCGCAAAAACAACGGCACTATCCATGGGTACATCCCGGTATCTGTGGCTCGATCCACATCGGAGTACCCCCACCATGGACCTTCAAAGGCCCTCTTCTGTCGTGCGCACATTTGCCGACTTTGCACTTCCCGACGAACTCGTCGTTGCCCTTGCCGAGCAAGGCATCACCGAGCCATTCCCCATCCAGGTAGCCACCATCGAAGACGCACTCGCAGGTCGCGATGTACTCGGCCGTGGCCGCACAGGAAGCGGCAAGACACTGGCATTCGTGCTCCCACTTCTTGCACGTCTTGCTGCGAGTGACAACGAACGACGCTCTGGTGCACCACGGGCCGTCATCCTCGCGCCGACTCGCGAGTTGGCGAACCAGATTCGTGACGTCGTCGCTCCGCTCGCAAAGGAACTCCGTCTTCGTTACACCACGGTGTACGGCGGCGTCGCATACAACGGACAGATCACAGCGCTACGCAATGGCGTCGACATCGTGGTCGCATGCCCCGGTCGAATGATCGACCTCATGGAGTCGCGCCATATGTCACTCGACGACGTGGAGATCACCGTTCTCGACGAGGCCGACCACATGGCAGAGCTCGGCTTCCTCGAGCATGTCCGTGAAATTCTCTCGCACACGCCCGAAAACGGCCAGCGCCTGCTGTTCTCCGCCACTCTTGACCGTGGCATCGACAAGTTGGTCCGTCAGTTCCTCCATGAACCTGCGACACACGAGGTCGATGAAGAGGAGATTCCAGCAGACGCGATGACCCACCACATTCTTCATGTCGACAACAACGACCGTATTCCAGTCATCACCGACTTGTGTGCAGCGCCTGGGCGCTCCATGGTGTTCACGCGCACCAAACATGGTGCACGTCGTCTTGCCGAACAATTGGTGAAGTCAGGCGTTCCTGCAGTCGAGCTACACGGCGATCTTTCACAAGCAAAGCGCGCACGTAATCTTGCTGCGTTCTCCTCTGGTGTTGCCGACACTCTCGTTGCCACCGACATCGCCGCCCGCGGTATTCACGTGGACAATGTCGCCCTCGTCATCCACGCCGATCCGCCGGCAGAACCAAAGGCCTTCTTGCACCGATCGGGACGCACTGCCCGTGCCGGAGAATCCGGAGTGGTCGTCACCATGATGACCGACCAACAGCGTCGTGGCGTGAAACGCCTCGCACGTGACGCCGGCATCGAAGCAACCACCACTCGTGTCGATGCCGAACACGACTTGTTGAGCGATATCGCACCTGGCGAGCGCGTGTTCCGCGAAATGCAGAACCTCGACACCATCAAGCCACAACGTCACAATGGCGAAGGTCGCACCGGCGGGCGTGGAAATGGGCGCCGTCAAGGTTCAGGTCAGCGACGTAATAGTTCCAGGCGTTCGTCAGATCGTTTCGACGACTCGCGTGACCGTTCCGAGCGCAGCCGTGACGAGCGCGGTCGCGATGAACGCAGTCGTGACGACAACGAGCGTCCCCGACGTGAGCGTTCAGAGCGCAGCTGGGGCGATCGGAACCGAGACCGCACTGAGCGCAATGACCATCGACGCTTCTCCGACAATCGCGAGCGTGGGCCTCGCAAGGACGACGCTCCTCGTCGTGACGACTCCAACGTTCGTGACGGCTGGAAGGGACGCAGCAGCGATGGCCGCCGCCCGAATGCCCGCCGCTCGGATGGCCCCCGCCCCGATGTTCGTGGCGAGCGTCGAAACGATGGTCGACCAGGTGCTCGCCCTGGCGCGCGCAATAGCGATCGTCGCACCGACCGCAGCAGCCGCGATGACAGTCGCGGGGGCAACGGAAGCCGTGGCCGTGACACAGGCAGAGGCCGTGACGCAGGCAGAGGTCGCCGCCAGCACTCTCGCTAGTGTTTGAACGGTGACTAGGGGAATTATCTATACGGCGAGAGCCGTACACACACTCAATTCCTCTCGCCCGTCAGGTCAAGCTGTCGCTGTTCGCGACGGCCGCATACTCGCAGTAGGCACCATTGACGAATGCTCTCGCTGGGGCATTGACTCGGTCGACACTCGATTCGAACGCGACATCATCGTTCCGGGTTTCGTCGAGGCTCATTCACATCTCATGGAAGGACAGTGGGGTCAAGTTCCCTACGTCGGACGCTTCGACCGCTCCATGCCCGACGGAACAACTGCCCCCGGCGTCACGAGTATCGATGAGTTTCTGCAGCGTCTTCGAATACTGCTCACAAAAAACCATAGAGCTCCGTTCTTTGTTGCGTCCGGATTCGACCCCATCTATTTCGCTGATGAACGATTGAATCGGCACCACCTCGACACTGTGTCTGACACGAAGCCGATCTTCATCCTCCATGCCAGCGGACACCTCGCAACAGTGAACACAGCGTTCTTGCGCAAGTACGACATCACCGCCAACCACCCGACTCCCGGCATCGGAATCGGGCCTGATGGCGAACCCGATGGTGAACTTCGCGAAACAGCCGCCCTGTCGCTTGCGAAAGAAGAGTTCTTGCATCTTGGAAAAGTGTTCGCAAGCGAACAATGCATCACCGACTTCGGGCGAGCAGCAAAGCTCGCAGGAATCACGACAGCTACAGACTTGGCGAGTCCATTTCTCTTTCGACCAGAGCATGCCGAAGTCGTCGCGAACATCGTGAATTCACGCTCTTTCCCGGCACGCCTCGCGTGTGCCCCGATGTCGCGGTCACGAGGTCGGACTATTGATGATCAGATCGTTGCACTCGAGCAATCACGTGTGCACGAAAGTGACAAGTTCAAAATTCCTGTGGTCAAGATGATGCTCGATGGGTCCATACAAGGATTCACTGCCATGTTGTCCTGGCCCGAGTACATCACCGGCACCAGTCATGGCTTCTTGCTGCAGACCCCAGAAGAAACCTTCGACATGGTCGCGCGGTTCACCGCAGAGCGCATCGGCATTCATTGCCACTGCAATGGCGACATCGCCTCGGATCTGTTCATAGATGCTGTCGAGCGAGCACTGGTGAAGAACGCTTGGCTTGATCATCGTCATACGATCACCCACGCGCAAACGGTGACACACGCACAATTACGTCGCGCGAGAAACTTGGGAATTGGATGCAATTTCTTCAGTAACCACATGTGGTTCTGGGGTGATCAGCACCACGACCTCACGCTCGGGCCCGATCGCGCGTCCCAGATGAATCCGGCAGCGTCTGCTGCACGGCTCGGCGTTCCGTTCACGCTTCACTCCGATGCTTCAGTCACCCCTATCGGACAGTTGCACACCATGTGGGCTGCCGTGAACCGCCGAACAGTGAGTGGTCGCGTCCTGGGTGAATACGAGACCATCTCGCCAGCGGTTGCGCTCCAAGCAACGACACTGGGTGCCGCCTATCTGCTTCATCTTGACCATCTCATCGGCTCGCTCGAGACCGGAAAGTTCGCCGACATGACGGTGTTGGCCGAAGATCCTCTCGCTGTCGACTCGAGCACAATCCGAGACATCGAGGTGCGCGACACA
>DAIOTI010000218.1:0-3536 GCA_036752105.1 Ilumatobacteraceae bacterium
CGTGGCGTGGGTCCGACTGGTGGGAGCGACGGTCGTTCGCTACGAACTGAACTGGATGACGGTGCGTGCGCCCACGATTGGCGCAAAGACTTCAGCGCGCACCTTGTTGTGCACGTCGTCTGTGTCGTACTTGCGCCAATCATCAGCGTTGTCGAATGTCGCGACGATGCCGTAATCGGCGTTGCCACTTTCCTTCAACCCGGCGTCGACTCCGTGGTGATACGAGCGAACATACGACATACCCGCGACCATGGCGTCGAGGGCACGACCTACTTCAGCCACGTCTTCTGCTGACATCGGAGACTTCCAGGAGAACAGAACCACATGATGAATCATGACTCCACACTAGGTGACAGTCGATGTGAGAGGCGCTGAGCGCAGATCGTCCTTCGAGTCAACGTCAGATGAGACCGGCGTACGCACCGCCATCAACTTGCACGTTGGCGCCTGTGATGAACTTTGCTTGTTCACCACACAGGAATGCAACCACTTGTCCGAAATCCGCCGGGTCACCGAGCGTTCCAGTCGGGATACCGAGCGTAGAAGCGTCGGCATGTGTGCCGTACAGCTGCAAAATTCGATCCGTCGCATGTATTCCGGGCTGAACCGTGTTGACGGTGACACCGTTGCTCGCGACTTCACGCGCAACGGTCTTCAGAAAACCGGTGACTCCGGCACGCGCAGTGTTCGACAAGATCAGATTCGGTATCGGCTGACGTACGGCACTCGATGTGATGGCCACTACCCGACCCCACCCTCGCTCTTGCATGCCGGGGAGGGCCGCGCCGCACATGCCGACGACCGACAACAAGTTCTTCTCAAGAGCCTTGGCATATTCGGCCTGCGGGGTGGTTGCAAACGTGCCAGCAGGTGGTCCGCCGCCGTTCGTCACCAAGATGTCGATGTGACCGAGCCTGTCGATGGCCTGCTCGACGAACATCTGACCGCCAGATTCAGTGTCGACATCGCACACGAGGGCAACCGCACGGTCACCGAGTTGTCGCGCTGCAGTAGTGATGCGATTCTCGTCGCGACCGCAAATGGCCACCGGGACCCCTGCTTCAGCCAAAGCTCGCGCTGAAGCCAATCCCAAGCCGGCGGAGGCGGCGGCGACTGCGGCAGTTCGACCTGCGATACCAAGGTCCACTCCGCAAATGTATCCATCGCGGGGCTCCCCTACGCTGTGGGACGTGAGCGTGTCATCTTCAACGTCATCGTCGGCGTCGTCAGCCGAGACGAACATGTCGGTGAACGACGTACGCGCCGGTCTCAACGCCAACGGATATCTGCCAGATGACGGAGTCACCACAGCCGTTTATCTGTCCCTCTCTCTCGGGCGGCCACTCTTTCTAGAAGGTGAAGCAGGCGTCGGCAAGACCGAACTCGCCAAGACCATTGCCCGATGGCGAGGAGCCCCACTCATTCGACTGCAGTGCTACGAGGGCATCGACATCTCACAAGCGGTGTACGACTGGGACTACTCGCGACAACTGCTTCATCTGCGCGCTGCAGAAGCCAGTGGCGAAGCCAAAGAGGCCGGAACGACCGCGCTCGAGAACCAGTTGTACAGCGAACGGTTCCTTGTGAAGCGAGCCATTTTGCGCGCCATCACGGACGAGTCGAACACGCCACCAGTGCTTCTCATCGATGAGATCGACCGCGCCGACGACGAGTTCGAGGCCTACTTGCTCGAAGTGCTGTCAGATTTTCAAGTCACGATTCCGGAAATCGGAACGTACATCGCCAAGAAGCCGCCGGTGGTGGTGCTCACCTCGAATCGCACTCGCGACGTGCACGATGCTCTCAAGCGGCGCTGCCTCTATCACTGGGTCGAACACCCCGACTTCGAACGTGAAGTCAATATCGTCCGAGCGAAAGTTCCGTCCGTCGATGCCACTCTTGCAGCGCAAGTGGCGGCGGCTGTTGAATCGTTACGTGCGCTGAACTTGTACAAGCCACCGGGAATAGCAGAAACGATCGACTGGGCCACCGCACTCGGACGACTCGGCACTTCGGTTCTCGACGAATCAGTCGTCGAAGCAACTCTCGGAACCGTGTTGAAGTACAAAGAAGATCACGATCGAGTGCGTGAACACGGAATCGCCGCGATGGTGAAACAGGCCCTCGACCGCGGACTGCTCCACGGCTGAACCCCATGTCAACAACCGCAATCGAAAGCAACTCCTTCTTTGAGTTGCGTTCAGGTCCCGAACGAATTGCTGTCGTCTTTGCCCGCATCCTTCGTGAGGCCGGCCTCACCGCCCCGCTCGACTCGGTTCTCACCTTCATCGCTTCCCTCGAACAACTCGGCATCGACAATCGCAACAACGTGTACTGGGCTGGCCGGGCATCACTCGTGCGTCGACCAGAAGACATCTCTCTCTACGACCGCGCATTCTCCGTCTTTTGGGAACATCGCGAGACACCTGAGTACTTCGACGAAGAAGAACAACTACGAGTGAGCGTAGTTCTCGATGACGAAGATGCAGACAGTGCGGGTGTCGCACAACCGTCAGATGACCCCACCATCACAGTGCGATTCTCTGGCGTCGAGACTCTGCAGCACAAAGACTTCGCGTCGTATTCCGACGATGAGCTCGACATTGCTCGCCAACTCATGGGTCGACTCAAACTCGTCGGCCCTTATCGACGTTCACTTCGCCGTGTGCCCACTCGACGTCGCACACAGAACACCGACGTTCGACGCACCATACGTGCGGCATTTTCATCGGACGGCGAAGTCATTCGACGCCGCTTCACCTCACCCGACGAACGTCCTCGACGCATCGTGCTTCTGCTCGATGTGAGCGGGTCGATGGAGCCGTATGCACGAGCCCTGGTTCGTTTCGTGCACGCAGCGGTGGTCGGCCGTCAACGAGTGGAAGCCTTCACGCTCGGCACTCGATTGACACGAATCACACGGGAGCTCAATTCTCGCGACCCCGACATTGCCCTACGCAGAGCCTCTGACTCGGTGGCCGACTGGAGCGGTGGCACCCGACTCGGTGAGACGTTGCGCCACTTCAACGACCGCTGGGGAACACGCGGCATGGCTCGCGGGGCCGTCGTCGTGGTGCTGTCTGATGGTTGGGACCGTGGCAGTCCCGACGTGTTGGCAGAACAGATGCAACGACTTAGCCGCGTCGCGCATCGCATCGTGTGGGTGAATCCACTCAAGGTGACACCCGGCTATGCCCCGCTCGCACGTGGAATGGCCGCGGCTCTGCCCTATGTTGATGACTTCATCGAGGGACACTCTCTCGATTCACTTCATCACCTCACGAAAGTCATCAGCAATGCGTGACATCATCGACGAACTCGACCGTTGGCGCGACGCCGGCAAGCGTGTCGCACTCGCTCGCGTCGTGGACATCGAAGGATCAGGTCCGCGCGAGGCCGGAGCAGCCATGGCCGTGAGTGAAGACGGCGAAGTCGTCGGGTCTGTCTCAGGTGGTTGCGTCGAAGGGGCAGTCGTGTCTGAAGCACTGGCCATCCTGAACGGCGAAGCAGAGCCTCGAGTCGTCACCTTTGGTTAC
>DAIOTI010000219.1:0-3517 GCA_036752105.1 Ilumatobacteraceae bacterium
CACCGGGATGAGGTACGCGAAATATGCGAGCAGTCGAATTCGTTCGGTCTCTGCGTGCCATCCAAAGAAGCCCTTCATGAAGTCATAGAAGGATCCCTTGGCCCACAATCCGGACTCAACCGTCCAGACCGGCTGCCAAATCCATCCGGTCTCGATCTCGAGCATCTCGCGGAACTCATGGAAGAACTTGCCGACCAATCCGGCTGCAAAGAGAATCAGCAGGATGCCGGTGATGTTGAAGAACCGCCGCAGATTGAGTCGATGACCGGCCCGATAAAAAACGATGCCGAGGGCAACTGCAATGACGAGTCCGAGCACGCCACCGAGGACGACTTCAGATCCGCTTGACGACGATGTTTCGGCGGACAGCAAAAACAACACTGTCTCAAGCCCTTCACGGAGAACCGCGACGAACGCGACAATCACCAGTGCGCCCACACCAGCTGCGGTATCCACCTGGCTACGAAGATGGGCGCCCATCGTGCGTGCATGCTCACGCATCCAGAAAATCATCCAGGTGAGAACACTCGCAGCTGCGAGCGCAATGCCTGCTTCGACACCTTTTTCTACAGACCCATGAAGTCCGTCGACCGTGACATTGATGATGACGCCAGCAATGAGACACAACACGACTGCCAGGCCTGCGCCTTGCCACACCGCCTTCACTCGTTCGGAACGACCGGTCTTGATGAGATACGAGATGAGAATCGCTAGAACGATGGCGATCTCGAGGCCCTCTCGGAGTGTGATCAGAAATGCTGCTCCCACTGGTGGCTCCTTTGGTGGCTGGCGCGCAAGCGACTGGGTGTTAGGTAGCCCTAATGTTAGGGACACCGAACATCAATTGTCAACCTCGGCGTGAGTTCAAGATGGCAGTGACGACCTTGCCGTCGGCCTTGCCCTTCGACAACTTCATGACAGTCCCGACCAAGGCGCCCATGGCCTTCTGCTCGCCGTTGCAGAACTTGGCCCAGGCGTCGGGGTCGGCGGCGATGGCTTGATCGACGAACCCTTCGACCTCACTCGTGTCGATGGCTTCGAAGCCCTTGGCTGCTGCGATTGCCACCGGGTCACCGCCGCCGTTGGCCACGATGTCGGCGAGCACGGTCTTGGCTTGTGTCGACGTCACTTTCGAATCGCGTTCCATGACAGTCAACGTTGCGATGTCTTTCGCGGGGATGCGTGGCGTCGACGGCTCTTCCGCAAAGGCTTGCTGCACGTACACGAGTGCGCGTGCGACGTCGCCACCGATCTCGCCCACGGACAATACGTAGTCATCTTGTCCGCGCTCGACGATGACACTCACTGCCTCACCTTGCACATCTGCACCTGTCGCTGTGGCGAGTCGTGCACGACGAGCAGCCGGCAACATCGGCAAGTGTTCGCGGACACGACTTATCCACTCCTCGCTCGGCACCAATGGAACTAGATCGGGTTCGAGGAAGTAGCGATAGTCGTCTGCATCCTCCTTCGTACGAAGTGTGTGGGTGCGTCCTTCTGCGTCGTCCCAGTGACGTGTCTCTTGGCGAATGGTGCCACCAGAGTCGATGACGTCGTATTGACGGCGTGCCTCATATTCTATGGCCCGTCCGAGCGCACGAATGGAGTTCACGTTCTTGATCTCGCACCTCGTGCCAAATGGTGTACCGATGCGGTGCACACTGACGTTGGCATCGCAACGCATCGAGCCTTCTTCCATCTTCGCGTCGGATGCACCGATCGCAAGAAGGATGGCTCGCAACTCGGCCACATACTGACGCGCATCTTCTGCACTACGAATGTCGGGGCGCGACACGATTTCGACGAGTGGTACACCAGCGCGGTTGAAGTCGATGAGTGAGTACTCGCTGCCGTGGATACGTCCCGTTGCGCCACCGATGTGTGTGCTCTTGCCTGTGTCTTCTTCCAAGTGTGCGCGCTCGACTCCGATGCGAACGCCACTCGGCAGATCGAGAAAACCGTCGATGTTGAGCGGCTGGTCGTACTGGCTGATTTGATAGGCCTTCGGCATGTCCGGATAGAAGTAGTTCTTGCGATGGAACGTGCACGGTTGGATGGTGCAGTTCAACGCAAGACCGATGCGCATGGCCAGCTCGACAGCGTGTTCGTTCAACACCGGTAGCGCACCCGGAAGCCCGAGGGTCACTGGGTCGATGTTGGTGTTCGGCTCGTCACCGAAACGGTTCGGTGACCCGCTGAACAACTTGGTCTTCGTTGCGAGTTCGACGTGAACTTCGAGACCACAGATGAGTTCCCAACCGTCGGGCAACAGCGCGCTCATTGTGCGCCTCCGGCGGTCTCGAGCGCTCCACCGACACGAAACATATTGACCTCGCCGAGTGCTGGTGCAAGAACTTGCACACCGACAGGCAATCCGTGCGCTCCAGTTCCGAACGGCACGCTCATAGCCGGGTGTCCCGCAAGATTGGTGGGAATCGTGTAGATGTCACACAAGTACATGGACATCGGATCGTCGACTTTGGCGCCGAAGGGAAACGCCACCATCGGCGACGTGGGCATGAGCACCACGTCGGCATGAGAATAAGCGCGGTCAAAATCGTCGGCGATGAGACGTCGCACCTTCAATGCTTTTCCGTAGTACGCGTCGTAATAGCCGGCCGACAATGCATATGTGCCGAGCATGATGCGGCGCTTCACTTCATCGCCGAATCCGGCTGCGCGCGTGGCGCCGTACATGGCATTGGTGTCGACTGCGGAGGTGCGCATGCCGTAACGCACACCGTCGTAACGAGCCAGATTGCTACTCGCTTCAGCAGGGGCAATGAGGTAGTACGCCGTCAATGCATACGAGAGCGACGGCAAGGTGACATCGACGATGTGAGCACCGGCGCTCTCAAGTGCCGCAAAAGCTTCGTTCAACCGCGCAACAACTTCGGGCTCTGCCCCTTCAGGAAGATCTGTGACGCGGCCGATGCGCATGCCTTGCACGCCTTCTCGTGCTGCTGCGCGAAGTGACGGCACGGGCTGGGGAATCGAGGTGGAGTCCTTGGGGTCGTGACCGGAGATGACCTCGGTGATGAGCGCGGCATCATCCACCGTCGTGGCAAACGGCCCGATTTGGTCGAGGCTGCTGGCAAAGGCCACTAGGCCGTAGCGACTGACTCGGCCGTAGGTGGGTTTGACCCCTACAACTCCACACAGAGCTGCGGGTTGACGAATCGAGCCACCGGTGTCACTTCCGAGACTGACGGGAGCAAAACCGGCTGCGACTGCAGCTGCACTTCCGCCACTGCTTCCTCCAGGTACTCGCGATGTGTCGAGCGGGTTGCGAGTAGGCCCGAACGCACTGTTCTCCGTACTCGAACCCATCGCGAATTCGTCGAGGTTGGTTTTGCCGACCATGACTGCACCAGCGGCGCCGAGCGAGGTGATGACGGTCGCATCGTATGGCGGCTTCCAGCCTTCGAGAATGTGTGACGAACATGTGGTGGGAATTCCACGCGTGCACATGTTGTCTTTGATGGCAATGGGAACACCGGCAAGTGGCCCCACTTGG
>DAIOTI010000220.1:0-3492 GCA_036752105.1 Ilumatobacteraceae bacterium
CCATCGACGCAGAAATCGACGCACGTCCGGGCGGCATCTTCCGCACCGAAATGCAAGGCCCCAACGGCGAGAGCGGTGGCGGCGGTGTGGGTTGTGTGCTGGAGGCGATACCGCATCGACGATTCGTGTGGACTTCCGCGCTCGGCCCAGGGTATGTGCCCAATGTGCTCGAAGAAGGTGGATTCCACTTCACGGGCATTTTGGAATTCCTACCCGCGGATACAGCGTCAAGTGGTGCGTCGGGCGGTACGTCGGGTGGTTCGTCGGACGGTGCGTCGCGCGGCACGCTGTATCGCGCAACTGGACGTCATGCCACGCAAGCCGATGCCGACCAGCACGCCGCGATGGGATTCGAAGTTGGCTGGGGTCTTGCACTCGACCAACTCGTCGCCCTTTTCACCTAAGCCCCGAACACACCATCTTCCGCAGCTATTTCGCGGAGCCGATTTACCTCAGACACCCATGACCTACATTGCGGCGGTGCTGAATCAGACCCTTGTCGCTCAGAGAGCCCTGTTCGTTTTTATCGACGAGTCAGGCAATTTCGACTTCTCGACTTCTGGAACTCGTCATTTCGTCATGGCAGCGGTGATTACCTCTGTGCCACTCAGCTCGGCAAACGTACTTCAATCACTCCGGTACAAGCTCTTGGCCCAGGGGCGTGACATTCAGTCCTTCCATGCAACGGAAGACAGACAGTACGTTCGCGATCAGGTATTTCGGTCCATGGAATCGATGGGCGATGTAAGTGCGCACGTGGTGTTCTGTGATAAGCGCAATCTCTCGAGAGATATCCAGACCGACAGCCAGTTACATACGACTTGCGGACGGGCACTAGTAAGTCATGTGCTCAGAGCTGTTCCACATCACGATGCTGATTCAATAGCGGTGATCTTTGATCAGACTCTTACCAACAAGAAGCAAGGAGAGTTCAGACTCATCTTAAAATCGGAACTGAAGCAAACTGCAAAACCGTTTCACATCTATTTCCATCGCATGGTGACCGACATGAATGGCCAGATAGCGGACTATCTGTCCTGGTCAAAGTTTGTGCAACTCGAACGAGGCGAAGAGAGACCTTGGATGAGTGTCATGGGTTCGTTGCGTCCGACGGTGAATGACGTAACTGGTGAAACCCAATAAAAAGACCACCCCGACTAGCCGAAAGCTCGGCAGAGCCCGGGGGCTCTTGTCATCGGGGTGGAACGTTTGGTGAAACCCTACAACGGGGGTGTGTAGCGTCGCAACGCATGGTGGGGGTGTCGCGTCGAGCGACGAACGCAGGGGAGTTCACCGTTCGCGCCAAAGTATTCGAGTGGCGTGGGCCTGCGCCGTACCACTTTGTTGCCATCACTGGTGAGCTTGCCGACGACATTCGCGATCGCGCAGCATCGGTCACCTACGGATGGGGGATGATTCCGGTGACGTGTCGCATCGGCGATACATCGTTCACCACGTCGCTGTGGCCCAAGGACGGCGGCTACTACGTGCCGCTGAAGGATGCCGTTCGGGCCGCGCAGCACATTCGTCTCGGATCGACCGTGACCGTGCACCTCAAACTTCGCCCCCGCTGAAGTAAGTCTCAGCGGGAGCCTGGACAGTACGCGTAGAGTCGTGTCATAAAATCTAGTTATATCATGAATATCGTGATATTGACGAAGTTTGTGACACTCACGCACCAGGTTCACTCCGTGTTGATCATCTCAAGGTTTTCCTTATGAAAGATCGCGTCGCACTACGTGAACTTCCGGAGTATCTCTTGGAACACGGAAAGCATTTTGCGACTGTTGCGGAGCTGTGTCGCCTGACTGGTGGGGATGCCCATGCGGTCACCGTTGGCATGGCCAGATTGCGGGCCAAAGGTCGAGTGTTCTCGCCTGCAAAGGGATTACACGTGGTGATCCCTCCGGAATACCGACAATGGGGTGCGCCGCCCGCGCTCGACTTCATTCACCCCATGATGACGACCCTGAAGCGCGACTACTACGTTTCCATGTTGTCGGCCGCCGAGTTGCATGGCGCAGCGCACCAACATCCACAAGTACTGCAAGTCATGGTGGGTCGGCATGTGCCGGACCGCGACTTTGGTCGCTCAAGAATTCGGTTCTTTCTCGGGCGCCACGTCACACAGGTGGGTGTAGTGATGAAGAACTCCAACTCCGGTGTGGTGCAGGTGAGTAGCCCCGAGGTAACTGCGTTGGATCTTGCGACCCGCCCGGGAGATTGCGGTGGAGTGTCCAACGTGGCCACGGTGATTGCGGAGTTGTCGACCGGCGTGGGTCTTGAGCCGCTTCGAATTGTCGAGGCGGCACGCTGCTATCCAGCTGCAGCCCTTCGACGTCTGGGGTGGCTCCTGGAGTTTGTCGAGGCCCCGTTCGATCTCGGCTTGCTCGAGAAGCGAGTGAACGAACATTCCATTCATCGAGCATCCACGTTGCTCGACCCGAGTGGCCCTCGCCGGGGTATGAGCAGTCGCCGTTGGGGCCTCGTAGAAAATGTGACCGTCGAACCCGACTTGTGATCCCCAATGCGGTTGTCACGGCATGGGGCAATGCACGGCCGTGGCCTAGTCGATTTCAGATCGAGCAGGACCTGTTATTGGCTCGCTTGATAGTTGAGATCTACAACCATCCGTACTTGGCTCGAGAGCTGGTATTTCGAGGTGGGACGTGTCTTCATCAGTTGCGCCTGACCGCGCCTCGGCGGTATAGCGAGGACCTCGACTTTGTACGTCGCACGCATGACGGAATCGGTGAAGTCTTCGATGCACTGCGTGAAGTTGCACAGGGAGTTGGACTCGAGGTAATCAAGCGGGCGAAATCGGGTAACCCCAAGATCATCCTCGGTGCTCATGCCGAGCACGACGCCACTGCGGTGTTGCGAGTGAAGGTAGAAGTCAATACCTACGAGACGTCGCCTGCTCAGCCACTTGAATCGTTGCCGTTCGCCATCGACACGGCATGGTTTCGCGGAAGTGCCATGGTGCAGACCTACTCAGCTTGTGAGTTGGTTGCGACCAAGATTCGTGCCCTCTATCAGCGTCGAAAAGGGCGTGATCTGTTTGACCTATGGGTGGCGTTGTCTGAACTGCGGCTCGATCCACGGGAAGTCGTCGAAGTCTTCGCGCCGTATCGACCTGCGGGTTTCTCCTCCGTACTTGCTGAACGAAATCTGCGAGAGAAACTTGCAAATGACGGATTCCGCCGAGATCTTGATCCGCTGCTTGCCTCTAGCGCCAGAGACGACTACGACATCGACTTGGCCGGCGAAATGGTGATCAGAGAAATACTGAGGCGATTGGGTTAGTTGCTAGGCAACGGCGGTAACTGGTCGACTAGGATCTCGTCCATCAACCCGGAATGGCGGGGGGGTCAACTTGGTGCCGGTCAGCAGCAAGGCGAACTCGGTGCGGTTGGACACTCCGGCGGCCTTCATCATTCGGCTCAGCCGATTCTTCACCGACTGCTCAGAGGCAAAGATGTGGCCCGCGAT